>CBDVBE010000426.1:0-5413 GCA_965372145.1 uncultured bacterium
AGATTGCTTCGCTTCGCTCGCAATGACATTATTAAAAACTATACCTGAATAGTTATGTTTGATAATTAACCGCACTATCATATCATCCGAATAAATTGCCGGGATTAAGTATTCCCTCAGGATCAAAGATACTTTTAATCTTTTTCATCTCATTAATCATTTTTTCAGAGTGGGCCTTTTTAAAATACGGCACTTTAAATTTACCAATACCATGCTCGGCTGAAATCGTTCCTCCATGTGAGATGATTATTTCCATGATCCTTTCATAAACACCAGTGGCTTTATCGAATTCTGTTTTCGTTTGAGGGAGTATATTGATATGCAAATGATAATCACCAAGGTGACCGAAAATAACAGCTTTAAGGTTATTTTCGTTAATGATTTTTATCGAATTTTGGAAAAAAATCTCAAAGGTATTATGCGGTAAAGCGCCATCAGTGCTAACTTTCCGTATTGAAGGGTATTCCTTTTTATAGTGTGCGATAGTAAGATTTATCAATTCAGGGACCGCATGGCGAAACGACTTGAGTCTTTCCATTTCGCCTGTATCAAAACCGCTCCAGGTGGCATCAAAAGAAGAACCACAATCGTTTAAAACAATTTCCCATTCATCCATACAATCTTCGAAAGTGACACCACTATTTTCGATAAACTCCCAGTATAGTGCAGTGCGGCTGTTTTGCGGGAATTCCGGTATATGTAATGCGGCTTCTTCTTTCCTGTTGGTAATGAAGTCCAATGCAGTTGAATCAAAGTACTCGATAGCTGTAACAGAATCCTGTGTATGAAGAAATTTAGAGAAATTTAAAGCACCCTCCCGGGTCAGGAAGAAACTTAAACCGCCGATAATTTTTCCCACAGTGGAAAGTCGTACTCCTATTTCGGAGAAAACAGCCAGTGTTCCTTCAGAACCTATAAAGAGGTCGATAATATCCATTTCAGATGCAGAGAAGTAGCCCGAGGCATTTTTTATACCAGGTGATTGATAATCCATTTGCGGTATAGATAAAGATGTCCCCTGATCAGTTTCGAGAGTGCAGAAGCCGTTATGAAATTTGTCACGGTTTCTTGTAACGCTTACCGTCTCTCCACTGGCAAGGACCAGGGAGAGAGTTACAATATGATCACGGGTTGAACCGAATTTATATGACCGGGCACCGGAGGCGTTTGTGGCAACGGTGCCGCCAAGATGGGCGGTCTGTTCAGTTGGGTCGGGAGGGTAAAACCATTGCCGGTTATTGAGGATCTCACAGCCGGTTACATTGTATTTGTATTGTGCCGGATTGTTAAGGAATTCATTAATATCGGCAAGCGTTACCCCAGGTTGACAGAACAGTATCGGCGCGGTATCGTCACCCGTTTCCACTCGAAGGATTTTCTGCATGTGATTGAAACAGATAGCATAACACCCTTCTGAAGGGACAGAGCCGCCGGTGATACCTGTTTGCGCACCAATGAGAGTTACCGCCTTGTTATCGGTATGTGCTGTTTGTATTACCTCAGAGATATCAGCGGTATTTTCAGGATAGTAGACCCGTTCAGGAACGCCGAGTGTAAACCGTGATTCGTCATAAAGGATATCAGGGATTTCTTTTTGAATGGTTTCTTTTCCGCTGATACTTTTCATAATCACAACAGTTTATAGCTTATTTTTTATGCAATAGTTATTGAAAAGATAAAGGCCAAGGAGTGCTTGTAATGAGGAAGTTTCCATTTTACACTCACCGCGGGTCTTAAGCGTAACTATAATATGTTCATTATCCGAGGTGTTATTTATAGATTTTTCATGAAAGGAGTTGAACTCTTCATGTGATAACGTAATTTTACAGCCAAAATAATAAACACCTTCATCATGTATACCTGGGGAGGAAAAAAGTATTTGGTCCGTTAATGTAAAAAGCTCATTCTCAGAAACATGTAATCCGGTTTCTTCAAATAATTCGTTTTGAGCTACTTTCCGTGGTTCATTAATGTTTCTGTCAAGCATGCCGGCAGGAAATTCCAGAGCTAAAGAACCATGACCAATACGACGTTGTTTTACCATTAATAGGCGTTCTTCCCTAGATTGTTCATCAATTAAAAGAGGGACAATGACACATACATCCCCACGAATGAGAGCGATATTTGGTAATGAATAACCCTCCGGCGAGGCAATATTTGTGTCAAGAAGAGCAAATAGAAGGTCGTTGTTTTTCTTATATATCAGATTTAGCGGAGTAAGATTGTTAATGGTACAACCGGATTGAAGTAATCGGTTCTTCCAGACTTGAAATTTGGGTTCATTTTCAAAAGACATTGATACTTAAGGACTCGAAATTTAAAGTATAAAGGTATTATGAATTAAGATGCAATAATAGATCAAATCTTGCCGTTTTGTGATTAATCGTCAAAAGGTACATCAGTTTCTTTATCCCATAAGTTATCAAATTCTTCTCTGTAGTCGGAAATCAGAATACAGGGAGCTTTTATATGGATTGCTCTTGATCGTTCAGCCATTCCTTGATGCATATAATGCGTTACAATCATTTCACCATCGTCTTTTTCACTATTTTGTTTTTTAATCCAATTAATGCCGGTATACATAATTTGAGAAGTTACCCTAACTTTAATATTGTTCTTAATGTCATTTTTAAGTTTATTTCGCATCTGTTCAATACCATCGAGCGTTTTCTCCAAATCCATACTGAAATTACGCTCTCTCCCTAACATAAGGTTTTCAGCAATTTGCGCATCAGTAACTTCCTGTGATTGTTGCTTCTTATCATCAAATTTTAATAGTACAAATAACTTCATACCTTTTTGAATGTGATCAATAAAATTATCTTTCTGATTGGAATAGTCATAAACTAAAAACTTTAACAATGAGTGACCAGAAAAACGGCATTCACTTTTTGAATCTGCTTTTTTAAACAAATTATCATAATATTTATCCATCTCTTTTGGCCGACCAATTTTTATAATACCTTCCGATTTGATATCCGATTGTAGTTGATAATTGATAATGTTATTAATGATAGTGCTGATATTGTCTTTATTAATTCTATTCTTAACACTTTTTTCATGGGCAGTCTCTAACGTTTTCTGGCCGATGCACCATTTGCATTTATGGTTGCAAGTGTTGGTGACCTGCAATTCAATTTCAAAAGGAGGGAAAAACTCATTATCTAGAAACGCTTTAAGATAGGGATACTTTTTCTTAATCAGATATTGTTCGTAATCAAAAGGTAAATATCTATTTTCCATAAGGTTTTGAAAGTTTATTTTTAAATCGGTGTAATGAACTACCCATAAAATATAATATGTAAGTGATATGGAATTAAAACATCAGCCTGCAGATAAACACTGCGGCCAGAATACCGGCAGCATCTGCACACAACGCTGCAGGAAGCGCATGACGAGTTCTTTTTATTCCGATACTGCCGAAGTAAACCGCAAGAACGTAAAAGGTTGTTTCAGTCGAGCCCTGCATGGTTGAGACCAGAAATGAAAGAAAGCTATCCGGATCTTTGCTGACTATTTCAGCCATGATACCAAATGCGCCGCTTCCTGACAGTGGACGCAACAGTGCCATTGGCAGTGCTTCTGCGGGCATGCCGATGAATGAGGTAATTGGATTGAGAATAGTAATGAGAATATCAAGTGCGCCACTGGCGCGAAACATACCAATGGCCACAAAAATGGCTACCAGGAAAGGGATAATACGGATTGCAATATTGAATCCTTCCTTTGCACCGTCTGTAAGGGTTTCGTATATCTTTACACCACGGAAGAAGCCAAATAGCAGTAAGGAGCACATGAGAATCGGCATGAGCCAGTTGGACAGGGAAGAGATGAATTGCGGGCTGAACAGCGGTGGTATGCCTCCCCTGGAAAACCGAAAGATAATAGCTCCTGCAAAAGCTGCAATGAGACCAAGGATGAATATTTTACCGGCGATTCCCGGCGGAATTAATTCCTCTTTCTCTTCTTTTTCATCCAACGGTTCCGGTTCTTCCTGCTTCGCTGGTGAAGGGACTGCAAGAACCTCTCTCCGTGCAAACATTTTTGTGGCAAAAATCGCGACAATGGTGGAACAGGCAGTTGCCAGCATGGAAGTGATCAGTATTGCGGAAGGATTTGCTGCTCCTGCCCCGGCGCGTATGGTAATAACACCTAATGGTAACAGTGTAACGTTGGATGTATTAATTGCCAGAAACAAACACATGGCGTTCGTTGCAGTGCCTTTCTCCTTGTTGAGCGTATCAAGCTCTTTCATTGCTTTAATACCCATGGGGGTCGCGGCATTCCCCAGTCCCAGTGCATTCGCAGCCATGTTCATGATCATTGCAGACATAGCCGGATGTTCAGCGGGAACGTCAGGGAACAGACGCACCATTACCGGACGTAATGCCCGGGCGATAATGAGCATTAATCCGCCGACTTCAGCTACTTTCATAATTCCCAGCCATAATGCCATAGCTCCAATGAGACCGATTGCCAGTGTCACGGCACTTTTTGCGGAAGCAAACATAGCTTTGGTAATAGCTTCCATGTTGCCGGTATAGGCAGCAGTTACTGTTGCAATGACAATCATGGATAACCAGATGATATTTATTGCTGATGGTTTTTTAGACATAGTAATAAAAATATTGATTTAAATGTTCAACGAAAGAAAGTGTAATAATTTCAAAATACTTTTTTAGTTATGAATCAGCCATTACTATTTCAATAAATGAGATTGAGAGATGTAATTATGGATAAACTTGTGCTAATGCCGGATAATGTACATGGGATAATTCAACCTAAGTTGAGCGATTCTATGCGGAAAATAGCATATCATCCTTACCAGTCTTGACTTCCATAAAATAGCCACTTACCCTCCCCGGGGTAAGCTGATATTTTATAAAAGCCAATACTGGCAAGCCTGACACACTCTTTTCCCACATAGAATCGCTCAACTCAGGTTCAATTTATAATATTTCAAAAGAAAAAATCATTTTCCGTAGGCAATACCAATCCCTTTTGTGTTTGAAAAGAATATTCCTTACCACCTTTAATCGAGACACAAACGGAATTGCCATCACCTTTTAAAGTGATGGCGTCATCCGGCTGTCGGCTTTTGAGAATATTCATCAGACAAATTGCCTTTTCAAGGCCGTCCCCGCGGTTATAATTCCAGACTTCGTCCGGTTGGGCCATGCGTGTGCTGTCATAGATTGATTCGTTCGCCATTTCAGACAGCCTGGCAGCAGCCTGTTCAACAGTATAATCCTTTGTCCCTTCGATAGAGACCGGGTTACGTTCAAGGGCAGCTTTCAGGAACGGTTTCCAGGGGGCTCTTTTCATATCACGAAATGTTGAAAAGGCAAGATCCGCTACAGGGTGATTGTGTCTGATTGATTCGAGATAGGCTATTACTTCTTCTGAAGAGGAT
>CBDVBE010000427.1:0-5400 GCA_965372145.1 uncultured bacterium
AAAATTCTCATACGCCTCCTCCTTATAAAATTGTGTTTTTTTCTTGAACTAAATTAAAAACAGTAACTGAACCCTCCGGTTAATCTGAACACGCGCACATCCCTGTGTCCGCCGGTAAAGCGAATCTCAACCATAGGCGTTAAGTGTTGGTTAATCGGAATCTCCATACCGAGAAACATATTAAACCCCGCACGAGCCCTATTGCTACCGCTGCCACTGGCGTATTCATCACCCTGCGGATCGTAGGTGGTCCAATCCCAGTAATTAACACAAATTGCCACTCCCAGACCGGCATAGGGTCTGACAGGTATACGTTTCGGCCATGGCGGTATATACGCTAAATCAAACAAATTCAAGCCTAAGCTTGCGTCATGATCAACAGTTTCCCAGTCATTCTCAGTAGTAGTATTATTTGTAAACCAGTAGGAAATTGTAGGAATATATTGCAGCGCACCAGCCCTTCCCAGGTTGAATTCAGCGTGTCCGCCAAGAGCGAATCCAAATCCGACATCCCGTCTGGGAACACAAAGACTGATATTACCGCCCAGACCGAAATGGTCAAATCCGGAACCACTTCGACTGCGGCTCCGCTTTGAGGTTTTAGATGAACGGCTTTTGGAAGCTGATTTGGATGTTGATTCAGTATTATCAGCACTATCCACAAGCAGCCACTGCGGCATATTTTCTTCAGCATATATGCTAATTACAAATAACAGTAACACCATAAAAAAAATCACTCGCTTCATACACACTCCATCCAATAAGGTTTAATGCTTAAATATTATTATTATTAATTGATATACCGCTCACCACCGGCTGAACAGTCATTTACTAAACAGCACAACATCCTACCTTTTAACCGCAATCATTACTTTCTTAGTTTCACTATCTCCATCAGGATATACAAGCCTTATCAATCCGAGATATGCTCCTTCTCCGACAGCACGCCTGTTCGCATTCTGGGTTGACCATAGAATGGCAATTTTGTTCTTCCCATTTACTTTAACAATATCAATCTGAAGAATATCATTCTTATCATCACGGCCGTCACAGGAAGCGACTTCATTAGCTACCGCATCATAGATAGCTATCCTGCATTTCACTTTTTCAATCTCTTCATCCTTAATTTCAATATCCGACGTCAGGAGAATAAGAATACCTTCGGTTATCGTGAGAACGTCCGTGGAAAAAATATCCTGGATAACATCAATATCCATATCTTCCAGGTTGATAACATCCGGTATCAAATTGAACGGCCTGGGCTTCACTTTCATCCGAACCCGCTTGTTATCCTCTACCTCCTGCGCGTTATCTTTTGTATCAGCCACATCTTTTTTATAATCTATACGGATACTGTCACCATCAAGCGGATAAGGGACATCGAGTATCTCGTCAACACAGAATTTTAACCTGTACACCATAATGACCTATCTGCTCTAATCTGAGAGAATACGTGGAATTGGTGCTCGTCTGGAGTAAATCAAACGGTTCCTCAGCATTGATATCTTTGACCGTTTCGGAAAAAGTTACCAGCAGGGTATCTCCCTGATTGCTGTTAAACGTTGCGGAAAACCAGTAGAGCGCCTCGGTAATAACCGGCGCGGCCCTGTCCAGCACATCGGAATAATCCGCGGTAACATTGTTCAAATCCGTATAGGTTAAAGTCAGCTTCATCTTGCCGCTGGTTCTGTCTTTCTGTACTGAGCCAAAAATATCTTTAATATCCGCCTTAAGAATCTTGTGATCGTTATTATAATACTCAAGATTATCAACGTTTCCGCTCGCATTATCTAAAAGCCATGTCACCCTGCATTTCAGGGAGGACGGGTCGATCTCTTTTGCAAAATGGATACGAACCTGCTCGACAATACCATCGCCGTTTGTATCGTAGTAGGCTGCTTTCTCAACAGGATTCGGCCGTTTAACCAGCACTATCGGTACCGGTGTGTTGTCCGAATGGGCATGGTTGACCCGTTTATCAACAACCGGGCCCGTGTGCAGTATTTTAACACTATCGCCCTCCTGTGGCGCGTCACTGCCAAGATCCGCTATAGCAAAGAGTATCGACTCCTCATTACCCTGATCAACAGCCGGATCGAGCAACGTGAGTTCTATTTCATCGCCGCTGTTTCCCTTAATCAGAATAAATGATTTGCTCTTTATCGCATCAACAGCTACTTTTTCGGTGAATAAAACGGTCAGGGTGTCATTGCCCGGTATAAACCGTTCAACCAGATACGCCTTGTCCTTTAAAAGAGGCCCGATACCGTCTAAAACGTCTGCGGTACGTTCCAGGTCAACACCAAGAGAATCAAAAAGCACGGTTACGGATCCTGTCCCCTGCGTAAGAACCGGCGCATTGGAGAATGGCGTAAAGGCAATGGTCACTTCCCGTGAATTCTGGATGTTTGCCTGGGTGATATCAAGGGTATGGATATCAGCGTTTCCATTCGGCCAGGTGAGTTTTGCTTTATACGGGCTGAAAAGGCTGAATCCTGATTTAAACACAATAAACAGGCTGTCACCGATACCGTCTCCGTTGCCGTCATATATCACGGCACTGTCAATATCAGGCGCCGACGGCTCTTCAACGTCAAGAATGTTTATAGTGATTTTTGCGGTATCATCCTTGGCCTCATCCGCTTTTACCACGACGTATATGTAATAGACATTCTGTTTTTCATAATCGAGATCCGCGCCGTTCGCTACGGTTATTTTACCGGTTGATTCATCAACATCAAATTCCGGCACTCCCTGGATAACCGTCATGGTAACAATAGAGTCCGGCTGTTTGAACACAATGGTGCCGACATCCGTGCCGCCCGCGGAGTTTTCCAGTACACTAAACTCCTGATCGTCAATAAGATCGCCTATGGAATAATCAAGAATATTTACGGTAATAATGGCGGTATCATGAATCACCATCAGGTCATATATCATCGACGCGACCACAGTAAGCGTGTACTGATTTTGTGTTTCATAGTCCAGATTCGCGCCGTTCGCGACAGTCAGGTCATAAGGCGTTAGCGAATCGAGGTCAAATTCAGGGACAACATTAACTACCTGCAAAGTCACTCCCATACTGTCCGGCACTTTAATCACAACATTGCCCACCAGTGTTCCGCCGGGGGAATTCTCCATTACCTCAAACACCTGATCATCGATAATAGAAACCGGATCCGTTCCCTGGTTGGTATACTCAAATTTAAAATTGCTGAGGAAAACGCCAGCATCAAGAATCTGGTCACCCATATCACAGATGGCGAATTTTAGCGTATGATTTCCTTCCGTCAGTGTGTCTGACGTTCGCAGCAGGGGTGTAAAACCATCATACTCGAGGTTAAGAGGGTCCGATTGATTGTCTATCTGGAAAAAATCATTATTAACATTAATAAGGTTATTATTATGATCAAAGCAAATATTTTCTCCATCAAGAAATGCACAGAAAATATCATTATAAAGCGAATTAACATACTCCGGGAATTCATCAGTACCGAACACAAAATCAAAAGTGATTCCATGAACCGATGTATCAGTTGTAAATTTGAGAGTAAGTAAACAAGCATCGAAAGACTCATAACCCGGTACCATCGCAGTAAGGTCAGCATCACCATTCCCCGGATCATGTGTGTCTCCGCCATCTTGATCAAGGCCGGCATCAGTCTCGTTGTTTGGACCAATCGCGATATCGGCCTTTCCGCTTGTCAAAAGAATACCGTCTTTTGGTTTAATACCATTAAGAAATGCCATATCCGTATACGAGCCGGCTGCCTGAGAATAATTACACCCTGTTTTAAATTCAACCGAAAAGTTTGTTACTCCGGCAGGAAGCGGCAGGGTATACAATTTATCCCATAACTGCTGGGCTGACAACGGTGAAGTAACCTTCAAATCCGTCTGCTGAGGTACTAACTTATTATTTCCATCTTCTAACGTTACTTCATTAGTTACTGCCGCAATTGTTATTGAAGAGAAAAGAAAAATACCAAATAACAATTGATGGTAATAATTACATACTTTACACATACATTTCCCCTGAAATTTTTAGGCAGGTAAGTTTATATTTACTAAACTCTTTTAATTATTTCCTTCAATACTCTATTGCTACAATCTTTTTGAATCAACGTTCCATACAAAATTCATTCAGAGGGGTACATCTATTACTGGAGAGAGGGAGAGAGAGAGCTTTCCATCTGGAATGTCCATTATAATAGATGTACCCTTGAATGAATTAACCCATTGATCTTTAAATATATGACAGCATCTTGATTTTTCACTCCCCGATATTCCCGCAATATTTAATTGCTATTTTCTATATCTATATACAATTTTATAAGCACTCAATTTTTTGATATATGCAATATATCTATGTTGTTGCTAGAATATAAAAACCATTTATGGTTAATATCTACTTAGTGTCTGTCCGGAAACGCGTGTTTTTGTCATTTCGACCGAAGGGAGAAATCTGTAAGCCGTTGATTCTTAGAAAAGAAAGATTTCTCCCTCCGGTCGAAATGACAGTTTTACTTAGTTTTCGGCCAAGCACTACTTAGATAAATCTACATATTGATCTCTTTATTAAATATAACAACAAAAGTGAGGCTATTTATACATTAATGGTAATTATGTTCATTTTCTGCTTATATTTTTATAAGCAATATATTTGAACAGATACAATTTCGTGAGTTTACCCCGGTAATAATTGTATTCTCGTCACTCATTAATATATTCTGAGGATTAAATTACTCTGTAATTCCATTAAAATCTTTGACCTGTAGGGTGTAAAAACTCTTCCACTCTAAATTTCTACTTAAAAATGAACGATTTAACATAAATGCTTTCTCATCTGAATTGCTTTTCTATCTATCGCGTTTAACAAATAGTGATAAGAGCAATTTTATAATTCTCCCTCACCTTCTCCTTTCAAACTCCTCTATATTGCCATATTTATTCTTTACCTTGAGCATTTTCCGGTTAATTACCAGTACCGTATCCACTGAGACACGCTCTGTCTTCCTTCCGGTACTCAATTTTTTCCATTTTCTTATAATTGCGCCATTATCCACCCGCCAGGTTCCCTCAACTTCAAATGGACTCATGTTTCGTATTTTCAACCTGAACTGAAAGGTACCATTATCCTTTACCCGTTCAATAAATTCAAGTGTATCGTTTGAGAAAGCCCATTCACCGATCAGATCAGCTCCAATTTTCCCGTCAGACGGCCTCCGGTTACAATTAGTGACAACTACTATGAGATATACAATACATACCGGTAAATATTTCATTTTTCGACCTTTGTCCTTTTGTATAGTTTCATATACCCTGACTCATTCAACCATATTTGAAATATAATTCATTTAATCCTTTCACTTTGGTTAAATAGAATTTTATTGACTAGAC
>CBDVBE010000428.1:0-5385 GCA_965372145.1 uncultured bacterium
TCTAAGGTACTAACCCAGATAAACTGGATAAGTACCTTCACGAAATTATTTTCTGCCAAAAGAAACACAAAAATAATTTCTAAGGTACTAACCCAGATAAACTGGATAAGTACCTTCACGAAATTATTTTCTGTCCAAAAAAACACAAAAATAATTTCTAAGGTACTAAAGGTGTTTGTACTTCTTCTTGCAGTGAACCTATGGATCGGTTGCGCATCCCATAAATTCCCACGTATTCGTCCTGTGCCGGAACATGACCGCCGGGAGTTGGCACTCGAACGTGCCCGTAATTATTTCATTAAAGCGAGAGACTACGAACGACGCGGCTTGCTGCAAATGGCGGAACGTTCCTATGAACTGGCATATGATCTTGATCCTTCCTCGAAAGTTTTACGGGACATGTTAGTTAAAAAGTATGTACTCTCTCGGAAATATAAACAGGCACTTGTCCTGATTAAAGGACAGAAAAAAGTTGACGCTCTGACTGATGACGAAAAGCGGACCATTGCCAACTTATATATAGAAATGCAGCAATTTCGAAAAGCAGCTGAAACCTTCGAAAAAGTTTCTTTGTTGAGATCTGCGGAACTGAGCGTCTTGGGATATCTTTACGACCGTCTGAATGATACAAAAAAGGCGATAAAACATTATACCCGTTATTTTATCCGGAAACCGCAGTCGTTGGATATTGGGATAAAGCTTGCCAATCTGTATATCCGTGAACAGATGTATGACAAAGCTGAAAGCCTTTTTGTTTTTTTAGATAATACCTTTGAAAATAAAACGAAGATATTGAATGGGCTGGGGCTTATCGGTCTTTTAAAGAAAGATACCGCATCAGCGATAAATTTTTTTAAAACTGCACTCCTGCTTGACTCCACAAACACAGAAGCTATGAATACTATTGCCCAGATATATATATCCCGTGGTGAATACCCGCAGGCTATTGACTACTATGAAAAGATGGCTGATAATGATTACCTTACCAAGTTCTACCACAGAAAAACCCTTGCCATGCTTTATTATTATAATAAGCAATATGCAGAGGCAGAGGAAATACTAAAATCACTTCTTACTAAAAATGTTGATGATTATGAATTGCATTTTTATTTAGGACTTGTTTTTGCGGGGAATAACAGACTGGCGTTAGCAGAGATTGAGCTTCAGAAGTGTCTTGCATTAAAAGATACCTATGTTGATGCATGGCTTCATTTGTGCTATCTTGCCCTGCGGCAGGAAGACTGGGATAAGGCATTGGGTCTTGCTAAACGATTTACAGAACGCATTCCTGAAGCAGGTGCTTCGTGGCGCATGTATGGTTATGCGCTGAATATTAGGAAACAATTCAAGGAAGCTGTGGAAGTTTTGCGGAAAGCACTGACATTTGACCAAAATGATCCGACGGTATGGTTCGAACTGGGGAGTGCTTATGAACGGGAAGGAAATTATAAGAGGGCGGCTGATGCGTTCAGGAATGTTCTTCGGTTGAAACCCGGAGATGATGCTGCTGCAAATTATCTCGGTTATATGTGGGCGGATCAGGGGAAACATCTCGACAGTGCGAAGGTGCTTCTGGAAATGGCTCTCGAAAAAGAGCCGGAGAATGGGGCCTACTTAGATTCATATGGGTGGATCTTTTATAAAATGGGTAAGCTTGAAAAAGCTGAAGAATATATTCTTAAGGCAATGGAGCAGATACAGGATGATCCTATAATTCATGAACATCTTGGTGATATTCGTGCGAAAAAAGAAGAAATAAACAGTGCTATCGAGGCATATTTGCGATGTATTGAACTTGGTGCGGAAAATAAGGAATTAATACAAAAGAGAATAGATAATTTGCAAAAAAAATCGGGAGAAATGCCAGTCGTTGATGAATCACAATAAAAAGAATGGTATCCAATCTGGAATTCTTCCTGTTGGGACGAATATCGTATCGCAATGTATCTCCCTTTTCGTAACTTCAGGGTATTTTTTGGTTCTTTTAACCGTCGTTATATACATGGTATCATGTGCACATACCCAAAAGAAAATACTTCCGGAAGAGCAGAAACAATTGTACTCCTTTTTTGTTGATTCTCTGGAGACAGTAAAGGCATATGGGAATATTGCCTTTTCTTTACATGGAGAGCGGTATCGAGGCACCATTACTGTCTCTTTGCAGAACTGGACTGATTTTACTTGTGAAGTATATACGCCATTTGCTCAAACTATTGCTTCTATTTCATCTGACATGGATAGTGCCGAAATTATTATTGAAGATCGCGAATATCGAATCGGTGTTTTCGATGAAGTATCCACAATACCATTTTTTACAATATATCCATTCATTTTTAATGATCTTATCCGTATTCTAACAGGAAGAATAATAAAACGGGATTATATTATATCAGACCCTTCCAAAGTAGTAGTAAAAGGGCGGCGAACAGAATATATATGGCAATCAGATTCCTTAACTGTATCTATGAACAGCTCACGTGGCGGTAAAAAAATAAAAAGGATCAATTATAATGCAACCGGAGGTTTGCCCTGGAAGCTGGAGTTCTCTTCCTTTAAAAACGGGATCAGTAAAGAAATTTACTTCGAGTCTGAAGAAAAGAACTATTTTTCTTTAGTATTTAATACTATAAAGAGGTAAATAACGAGTATATGAGGGTATCCTGTAGAAAACTATGAAAAACTGTATTTCTATTATTTTCTCTATTTTTCTGGCCGTAACACTGACTTACAGTGAATACGATGATGGCATTTATCCCAAAGCCGGTGAAACTTTTTTTCCTTTTTTAAAAAGAGGTTATGACGCTCGTACTCTTTCAATGGGTAAAGCGAGCGTTGGTATGCCGAACGAACTGTACGGTGTACTTACTAATCCGGCTGCATTGGGATTTAGTAATCAGATGCAGGCATTGCTCTCCTATATACCGGTAATTCTTGACATCCGCAGTGGTGCCCTTGCATTCGCATGGCCAAAAGATAATAAGGGGATTTGGGCGATAAATCTTATCTACCTTTCGGCCGGAGACTTTAATGATATCCTGTATGATGAAAGTGGCAAGAAAATCGACGGATCATTGAATCCCTATTGGGTCGCCGGCGGTGTGACATGGTCGAAAAAAGTATTTGAATCACTTTCTTTTGGAGCAACAGTAAAGGGAATTTATAACCGATTGAGTGAGGGCATTGGAGATGATATACCGCGGGCATCAGCCGATGGTTTTGCTGTGGATGTAGGGATGCAATACCGGACCCGGTCGTCGCGATTGATATATGGCGTACTGATTAAAAATCTCGGTTTTATTCGATCCACTTATTCTGACGATACTGAGGAAGCGAGCCTGCCCATGACTTTGGTAGCCGGATTATCGTGTGTTTTAAAGAATTTTCCTGCAGTACGGACCGCTATTGATCTTGAAAAGGCTGTTGATGACTATCTGCAATATAGACTTGGACTGGAGTTGAATATCTATAAACAGATGTTTTTTATCCGGGGCGGGTATAATTTCAGCCACAGTGATCTGGAAGAATTCTTCGATATGATCAGAAATGGTAAATTTGATGAAGAGTATCAAAAAACGAACTGGTCATTATTCAGTGTGGGTGTGGGAGTTAAAGCTGATGTTAAAGAAATGAATATCAATCTTGATACTGCCCTGAATTTTCGTGTAGACAGATTGGACCCCGGTTTTGCACTTTCTCTTCTTTTGGGATTCTAAATCCAGATACTAAACCTGTGAACGGTTACTAAGTAAACGTTCACATAATTATGTACCCACATAACAGTGTCATCCTGAGCGGAGTCGAAGGATGTTTCTTTAATTATCACCAATTTTTAAACGGTAGCATCCTTCGACTTCGCTCAGGATGACAATTATAACTGCACAAAGTGGGTACGAATTTATGGGAAGCTGTACTAAGTTAGTTTATATCCTCCACCAGCGCAGCCAATGCCTTTTCAAATTTTACCAGCAGGCGGTTGGGATTACCGGGTTCCTTCCCGACAATGGTTCCCACACATTCATAAGAGGGATGGGTTATTTTCTCACCGACAAGGAAATGTTCTGATATTTTATATTTACGTGGTTCAAGTTCGGGTGTCTCTTCCTTAGAATCTTCTTTTTTTAATACCTGTATGATATCTTTTCCAAAAAAACAGTGGGGTCTGTGACATCGCGAGCAAATATATTCAAAAGTTGAATTCTTATCTACCACTCTGCCACTTCCGGCAATGCTTCTTTCTAATGGAGCTGGTAATGTTTTCTTACAAAAACGACAATAAATCTGTAATTCATCGGCTGGGGTGAAGGGTTCAGCCATAATAAAAACTCCCATTCATTATTAAGAAAATTAAATTGTTTCTAACGCACTGAAAAATAAAAAATTACATTAGGAAACAGTATTGGGTAATTTTAGAGGGCTATTTTATATATATATCAAATATATTTTCAATAATCGGCGCTATTTCTTCCGGTGTCTCCTCATATAATACGTAATTTATACATAAAATTTACCTAATGGACGAATTAAAAGCAAATACGGTAGACATATTGTATTTTTGTTATCCCGACATGGAGCTTTTCTGCCGGTTTTTAAAGGATGTGTAAGCAAATATCTATATGATATTAAACAAGTTCAGAGAACCTGACCTCTATACTAAGAATCAATAGCTTATAAGAGTAGGTGGGAGTTTAATATGGTACCAAGTTGGAATAATGGAGTATTGGAGTGATGGAGTAATGGATAAAAAGCTAAAAATCCAACATTTTAATCCTTTAGGGCTCCAGTACTCCATAAAGGGTGTTAAATGCATAAATTCAGGTATCATAGCAAAATACCAGAGATCAGGAGTCCTGAAGTTAGACATTTTAACATGCTAAATAATATTATGGAGAGCACCCTATGAAAATTGTCTATATGGGTACTGCTGATTTCGGTATCCCGGCACTTCAGCAGCTAATTCAGGGTACATTTACCGTATCCGGTATAGTCACCACTCCACCGAGAGCGAAAGGCAGAGGCCTTAAAATGGTGGACTCACCAATAGCTGAATATGCGCATGAAAATAATCTGGCACCGGTTCTCACTCCGGAAAGCCTTAAAGATAGTGATTTTATCAGTACACTTTCAAAGCTTGAAGCGGACCTGTTTGTGGTAATTGCCTACCGGATTCTCCCGGAAGAGGTTTTTGGCATTCCTCCACTTGGAACGATCAACGTTCATGCTTCTCTATTACCTAAATTCAGGGGATCTGCACCGATTCACCGTGCGATTGAGGCTGGAGAAACGGAGACCGGTATTTCAATTTTTCAGATCAATAAGGGTATTGATACGGGAAGAATCATTTGCCGGAAGAAATTGGCTATTGGTGAGCAGGAAACAACGCCTGAC
>CBDVBE010000429.1:0-5359 GCA_965372145.1 uncultured bacterium
CAATCATACAATTTTGGATTTCAACCCTGAACCCTGAACCCTGAACCCTGAACCTCTGAACGGTTACCCTGTGGTATATCAGAATGTGTACTAAAAAATCATCAAGAAAAACAGTTCTCTATCCGACTCACCTGTCATTAAAAGCTAAACTGGACTATTTCAGCGGCTTTTTAATGCCGGTTCAATATGAAGGGATTATTAAAGAACACAAAGCAACCCGTCAATCTGTTTCACTATTCGATACCTGTCACATGGGTAAAATCCGTCTCAGCGGGGACAAGGTATGCGAGGACCTGGAAAAAATTCTCACCTGCTCTGTTGGCAGTATAAACATCGGGCAATGCAGATATGGATTTATCTGTAACGAACAGGGAGGTATTATTGATGATCAAATTATTTATCGTATCGCTGATAAAAAGTTTATAATGGTAGTTAATGCTTCAACACAACACTCTGATATTGAATGGATTAGAAAGAACTCATCAGAAAGTACTTCAGTTACAGACATATCAGATATTACAGCTAAAATCGACCTTCAGGGACCGGCTTCACCGCCGATTTTATCCAAACTTCTCGATGAACCTATTGAGGACCTGCCTTACTTTCATTTTACCTATCGATACTATAAAAACACGAAATTGCTGATAAGCAGAACCGGGTACACCGGTGAGATCGGTTTTGAAATTTTCTGTCCATGCGATATTGCAAACTCATTATGGTATCAATGCATGCATTATGGTGCATCCCCTGCCGGCCTTGGCTGTCGGGATACCCTTCGTCTCGAAATGGGATACCCATTATACGGGCAGGAACTTGATACTGAACATTATCCGGCAGAAACGGGATATACAAGGGCAATAGCAGGGGATAAAACATTTATCGGTTCCGATAAGGTACTCGACCCAACCACCAGTACATCAAAACTGGTTGGTTTTATTCTCGAAGACCTTAGTACGGCGCGCAATGGAGATACAATCCTGTCTGAAGATGGAATACAAATTGGTATGGTTACCAGTGGCAGCTTCTCTCCCTCATTGGAAAAAGCAATCGCACTAGGTTATGTAAAGAATGAATACGCCGCTCCCGGAACAGAGATAATCATCAGCGCTCACAGACAGGAAATGAAGGCAGTGGTACGTGAACTTCCTTTATATAAAAACGGCACCGTGAAAAAATTATTATCAGGCTTTTTATAACCGGGATTATTCACTGCGTTCACCGAGTCTTTATGTTTTACAGGGATTGCCACGATTTTTTACTAATGAATATACACCATAATTTTATAAACTTAGTGACTTTGTGCTGTAATAGCATTACCTTAATAGTAACGATAAAAATAAAACAAATAAGGAGAAATGAAACATGATCCCTGACGACAGAAAATACATGGAATCACACGAATGGGTTAAAGTTGAAGGAGACACTGCCGGTATCGGCATCACCGACCACGCACAGGATGCACTGGGTGATATTACCTATGTCGAACTGCCTGAAGTAGGTACACGGGTAGTTAAAGGCAACGAGTGTTGTGTTATCGAATCCGTTAAGGCGGCAAGCGACATCAATGCCCCTGTTTCGGGCACTATTGCAGAAGTCAATTCCGAACTTGTTTCGGCACCTGAAATTATAAATTCTTCGCCTTATGAAAACGGCTGGATGTTCAAAATTAAGGATATTGATTTGAGTGAACTTGACACGCTAATGGATGCACAGGCATACGAAACATATCTGGAAGGTAATGCATGAGCTATATCGCTAATACTCCCCAACAACAGGCAGACATGTTAAAAGTCTGCGGTCTTTCATCTATCGATGATCTTTTCAGTGATATACCTGAACGGCTCTACCCGAAATCGTTTTCTATTCCGCATGGTAAATCCGAGCTTGAAGTTACCACTATTATTGAAAAGCTGGCATCACGGAATTATTCACACCTGATCAGCTTCCTCGGCGGCGGTTTCTATGACCATTTTATACCATCTGCTGTCGATGCAATCGTATCACGGAGTGAATTTTATACAGCCTACACACCTTATCAGCCTGAACTTTCACAAGGTACCCTGCAGGCAATTTACGAATACCAGACTGATATCGCACGCCTTACGGATATGGAAGTGGCTAATGCCTCTATGTATGATGGCGGTACTGCCCTGTATGAAGCCTGCCAGATGGCGATACATGCAACCGGACGGAACCGTATTGTCCTGGACGGCGGGGTTAATCCCATCTACCGTAAGATGCTCTATTCATACACCTCCAATCTATCAATCGACTTCTGTGAAATCGATGTTTCTCATGGTCACAGTGACCGGAAAAAACTTTTTAATGCTATTGATGACCATACCGCAGCAGTCATTCTCCAGAACCCCAATTTCTTCGGGGTGGTGGATAATCACTCTGATATCGCAGATAAATGCCATTCCATGGGCATCCTTGTGATTCAGTCAACCTATCCTCTTGCCCTGCCGCTTTTAAAAACACCCGGGGAAATCGGTGCCGATATTGCTACAGGTGAGGGGCAATCACTGGGTATACCACTCTCTTTTGGTGGCCCGTACCTGGGTTTTCTCGCAACAAGAAAGCAGCTCGCCAGAAAAATGCCCGGTCGTGTTGCCGGCCGGACTGTTGACACACAAGGAAGAGAAGGATTTGTACTTACTCTGCAGGCGCGGGAACAGCATATCAGACGCGAAAAAGCAACATCGAACATCTGTACAAACCAGGCATTGTGTGCGCTACGCGCCCATGTTTACCTGAGCCTTTTAGGCAAAGAGGGTATAAGGGAGGTCGCACAACTCTGCCTGAATAAAGCCTACTATGCAAAGGAACGCTTTAAAACAATTCCATCAGTTCATGTTACGGAATCATTTCCAACCTTTAATGAATTTACTATCGAACTTCCCATTGATGCGGGTGAACTTGCAGGGAGAATGATTGAACGGGGATTTGCAGCAGGCTTTCCTCTCGGCCGCTATTATAAAGGCATGGAAAATTTTCTTTTAATAGCCATTACGGAAAAAAGGACAAAACATGAGATTGGACAGTTCGCTGAAGCCCTGGAGGACGCATTATGTCAATAATTTATTTAAAATCTATTCCAGGCAGGCGGGGAGTTCATCTTCCAAAGTGCGATGTCCCGGTTACTACAGAAATTCCCGATAGATTCAAACGTTCAACAGAATTAAGGCTCTGTGAACTTTCAGAGCTTGATGTAGTCCGTCACTTTACCGAATTATCACGTAAAAATTATGGTGTGGATACAAACTTTTACCCGCTGGGTTCATGCACCATGAAGTATAATCCGAAAATTACTGAAAAACTTGCGAGTATCGAGGGCTTTGCATCGCTGCACCCCTTACTTCCCCAGCTCCGCCATGGCGGTATATTGACCCAGGGTGCTCTCGGTGTTCTGTATGAACTTGAACAGTTGCTTCAGGAAATCTGCGGTATGGACGCATTCACGCTCCAGCCGATGGCCGGAGCCCATGGCGAGCTTACAGCAATGATGCTTATTGCAGCATACCACCGTAAAAAAGGCAACAAAAAAACGGAAGTACTTATTCCTGATGAAGCTCACGGTACCAACCCATCCAGTGCTGCAATAGCCGGGTATACGATAAAAACAGTGCCGACCAACACTGAGACCGGAGTACTTGACATCGAGACACTTGAAAAAATGGTCGGTGAACAGACCGCAGCACTCATGCTTACCAACCCGAATACACTCGGTATATTTAATTCCGATATCGATAAAATTGCCGCAATTGTTCATATGTATGATGCCCAACTATATTATGACGGTGCCAATCTGAATGCCGTGTTAGGAAAATTCAGGCCGGGAGACGCTGATTTTGATGCAGTACATCTCAATCTCCATAAAACATTCGGCACACCGCATGGCGGCGGCGGCCCCGGTGCAGGCCCTGTTGGTGTAAAAAAACATCTAATCGATTTCATGCCGATTTCGCGAATCATCAAACGAGATGACGGTACCTATGCACTGGACTACAATTATCCGGACTCTATTGGGTATATCGCCCCATTTTACGGTAACTTCTCTGTCTGCCTGAAAGCATACATTTACATTCTCATGCTCGGTGCGGAAGGACTCACCCGGGTAAGCGAAAATGCGGTTCTCAATGCGAATTATATTCTTCATTCTTTAAAAAATGAGTACGAGGTACCCTACCTCCGAACCTGTATGCATGAATGTGTACTTTCTGCTCAGAATCAGCTCCAACATGGTATACATGCACTTGACGTCGCAAAGGCCCTTATCGACAAAGGTTTTCATCCACCGACTGTTTATTTCCCTCTGATTATTAAAGAGGCAATGATGATCGAGCCGACAGAAACGGAGAGTAAAGAGACTCTGGATGCCTTTATCGCAGCTATGAAAGAAATCGCTGATCAAGCTGAATCAGATCCGGACAAATTCAAAACAGCACCTATGACAACTCCTGTTTCGCGACTGGATGAGACCCGGGCAGTAAAAGCAATGGATCTGGTTTATCGACCGGAAGATAAACTCTGAAATTCTACCCATGATAATAGCCTCCTGAATCAATTAATTTGAATGTGGTGTTGATTATTAGTTATTTTAAACCAGTAACGATACAAGGAATTGAGTGAATTTATTTCTTCATTAAGAAATAATCTTTCATTCAAAACTCAAAATTCTCTAATAATATTGTTAAAAAAACATTATTTATTGATTTTTGTTCAGAAATTTACTATTATTAATAAGTAGTAACTCTCTATACATTTTACATTAAGGAGACATTATGCGTATCGCATTAATAGCTTTTATGTCACTGGTATTTGTTTCTACAAGCATTTTTGCAAGAAACCCAAAGTATGTTCAACCGAAAAAAGGAAATGTTGGTATATATAAAAATGAGACCAGGTCGGTAAATGAATCAGCAATTGCAAAAGTCGGATTAAATGACCGGCTTAAGGTGTTACAATCAAAAAGAAATCATTATAGAGTAAGAGCCGATGACGGCACAACCGGATGGGTCGAAAAGCGGCTTGTTGCAAGTGCTGCCGGAAAATCATTCATGTTCGATGACGCAGAGGTTATCGGATACCTTGACAACCCGACACCTGTCTATATCATTGATGCTGACAGTAAAGATGCGACACCGATTAAACTCGACCGTTCTTTTGCGGAAGCCCTTCGTGAAAATGTAGACAGAGAATCAGTAGAACGACAGAATAAATAATTAAAACAGAGAATGACAATGTGTAACCGTTCACGGGTTCAAAGGTTCTGGGTTCTGGGTTCTGGGTTCTGGGTTGAATTCCAAAATTGTATGATTGCGGATTGTGGAATGCGGATTGGGGATTGAAAAAATCC
>CBDVBE010000430.1:0-5352 GCA_965372145.1 uncultured bacterium
GAGCAAGATAACTCTGAGCCTGTGATTCTTTTTTCTGTTTTGTGGCAATAAGGGCCAGTTGGACATACCCCATTGCGTTGGTAGGATCAAGATTAATGAGCTTCTTTGATTCCCTTTCAGCACTTGAATAGTTTTTCAGCGTGAAATACAACTCGGCAATCTGCTGCTGAAGGTATGCATTGTCTCCGTGATGTTGTCGTTCTTTCAGATAATAATCCAGCGCCGTCTTGTTCTGTTTTTTCGCTTTGTACACATCACCCAGGTATCTGTTTGCATTGGGATAATCTGGTTTTTTTGCGATTATTTCTTTCAGGTTTGTTTCAGCGCTGCTATACTCCTTTTTAGTAATGTAAAGATTCGCCAGGGCGATTTTAACCCTGTCTTTATCTGTAACAAGAGGCTTCGCATGTTCATACATACGGGTCGCATTCGTATTCTCACCGGCTGCAGCATAGATATCCCCCAGGGCAAGAAAAACCCGCTCGTCCGGAGGCCGGATGCTGATACAGGTCTCCAGTAGTTTCTTGGCTTCTATGGTATCTTTCAATTCAAACTTCAGCAGACCTATCTCTTTGGTAACAACCTTGGTGTTATAGAAATTCGATTTATTTTTATTGAGAATTTTGAGTGCCTTTTTCAACTGTTTAGCTTCACGATATGCGTTTGCTGTCTTTACCAGCAGATCAAGGTCATTTTTTCGTTTGCCAAGCGCTTTGAAATAGTGTGAAGAAGCCGATCCATACTGTTTCTTCTCAAAGTAGCAGTCACCGAGTAATGCCAATACATCCGGATTATCCGGCAGATCACTTTTTGCCTTCAGCAACGCTCTCAACGCTTCTTCGGTTTTTTTCTGTACAACAAGGTTCCGGCCTTTAATTAAGTTCGCCTGTCCCAGCCTTTCAGATTGGGCTATTAACTGCTCGGCATACTGCAGTGATTTTTCGTATGATTTTACTTTATATGCCTGACGTGCCAGGAAAAGGAGAGCATCCGGCTGGTTCGGATCCGATTTGATTATTTCATCATAGATAATACGGGCTTCCCCTGTTTTTCCATTTATTTCCAGTATATTCGCTTTTTCCAGCCGCAGTTCCGGCGTTCTCCAGCCTTTCTGTTCCGCCATCGAAAGAAGCCGTTCAGCCCTGTCCAGAGACCGGCATTTACGATAGTTTCTCGATGTTTCAGTATATAATGCAGGGTATGAGAATCCATGACTCATGATGACCTTGTTAAAAAGCCTGCCGGCATTATCGCAATCATCCAGAGCCTTATACATCTGGGCAGCTTTGAATGTGGCAAGAGCCATCGTGAAATCAGTTGATGATATCTTTTCCATCTTCTGAGCCGTTTTCAGGTCGGCTTTGCCTGCCGATTCGATAATACAGGTTCCCAGGTTCTGCAGATTTTTTTGATTCGAACTGATGATCGGTTTCTTAAATACCTCTGCAAGTTTTGGGTCGAGAGTAATATTCAGCTTTTCAAGAATTCGTTGAGAGCATTCATTGAGGTTCCGGCTGACAGTAGTTATACCAAAGCTGTTATCATAGGTCGCGACTACTTTCTTGCCGTCTGCAGTGAAAATTTCTGCAAAATAGTTTACCATCTCTTCATCGATATCATAGGAATGAATAAGAACATGAGTAGCTTTGAGTTCTCTGGCGGTTTTAAAGAGGCTATGATCAGGAATAGCCAAACCAAAATGGTCTTTAACGCGGAGCGCTTTCTCGACCCTGCTGCGGGGTATTACCCGGCATGATTTGACCGGATGAAAACGGAAATAATAGTAGCTCTCGGTTACAGCAGAGAACCAGCCGTTTTTTACCATACTCTTGTCAGACGCCTCACTTGCACGGGAAATAAGGAGCTTAATGGTTTTTGCCTTTGGTTTCTGTGCAGGTTTTGTCGCACCCGAGGATGCTTTCTCATCCTGAGCATGGATAGCCAGGAAAGATAACAATAGACAGAATAAAGTAAGTTTTTTTAATATCATAAGCCTTTTTCACGGTGGTTAAATATGAAATATTTCAGTTCGGTTTTATTATAATATAGAATACTTAACGTTACATCAAAAAATTACATCAAAATAATACTATAAATTACTTAATAAGTGGGAAAAACGGAAGAGGGGGATTGAAATAATGACAATAAATAATTAAAATATAGAACGACAGAAAGGTGTTTAGGAGGAGGTATCCACTCCACTTCAACCAGATACCTCCCTAAATGACAGAAACTAGATTAGAAATTGATGGTAATTCCGCCGATAGGAAAAATCCCGCGGCCGATGAACTTTTTAATTTCTCCTTCAGGAAAGACGTCTCCATATGAGTAGTATTCAGCAATAACATCCTTCTGATTCAGAATATTCTCAACTTCGACATAGGTCGTGATACTTGCCCGTCTCAGATACATGGTAAGATCATATCGGAATGAGAGCCTGACACGCGGATCGCGGCGTTCACCGTTCCAGCCGTTTGTAATATCATGTCGCGTATCAAAGCTGTTCAGTGAAGCGGTTTCATCAATGGAGGTATAGGGATTTCCTTCGGAAACATCAAGGCGAAGCGACACCCGGTGGCTTCGGTGGAAGTTACTGCCGATGATAAGCTTGGCGCTGTTTCTGTAATTATGGTCAGCGTCATGCCATGCGCCGCTTTTGTACTGTCGCTTAACGGATGAAAGTGAGTAGGAGAACTGGTAAAAGAAATGATCCAGCCGTTTTTTATGAATGAACAGTTCCAAGCCGAAAGCCTTTTTCTTGCCCTGCCTGTCCGGTAATGCCTCGATTTCCCTGTATCCGGCATTGGGGTAATTGGCATCAGGTATTTGAATAGAATACAGCGGTTCCCGATCGTAATATTTATAATAGGCCTCGGTACCAAATAGAACCACGTCGGATAACTGCTTGGAGTAACCGAGAACCGCCTGTGCATTGCGTTGAAGCGGGAGTTTCCAATAATCATCATACCCCGTAAGCCGGGTGGCATATCCCGGAAACTGGTAGTAGAGTCCGGAACTGAGTGAAACCTCTCCTCCACGGTTTAAATCAACAGATACTGCGCCTCGTGGGGATACGCCATGTTTTTGGTTGATAGTATAATAATCATTACGTACGCCGGCCTGAATTTTTACCCGGTCGAATCCCAGGGTATAGTTTCCATAACCGCCAATGCGATAGCCGAGGATTGTCGTATCATAATGTCCCTGTACCGTATCAATCGGTTTGTATACGGTCTCAGTCGGTGCATGAAGGAAATATTTATAGGCTGAATCGCCGGCAGTATCGACGTAAATATAGTAAGTGTCGTTGCCGATCCAGTCATGCTGTTTTTTCCCCTCGACAACGACGCCGAATGACGCGACATCCCGGTCCCTGAGAAACAGGCTGAGGTCGTCTTTCATCTGCAGGGCAGAGTGTTCGGTATCCCATCGCCAATAGGCAATGCTGTCTTCACGAACACCGCTTTCAGCACAGGAATTATATTTTCCGGAGAAAAGGAGTTCGTTATTAATTCCGGAACGGTTGTATGACCATCGTAAACCGCCGACAGCATGGGTACCTTCGCTCTTGATGAGGTCGGCGCCGTCATCTTCAACAATGTCAATCTCTTCATGACCGGCGAGCAGGTTGAGTGACAGGGAATTGTTCTTAGTAATATCCCATACCAGTTTTGTCTGTCCGTTCTGATATTGCGGCAGACCTCCGGCGCCGATAATCGGTTCCAGAATATCAAGAATACTGACGCGGCCGTTGAAGATATAGGAGGCTTTCCCCGGAACAATGGGGCCTTCACAGAACAATCCGACCCCTGCCAGATGAATATCTGCCTGCCAGGTGCGGTCGGTTTTTGAACCTTCCCGGAAGTAGATATCCATTACGGATGAGAGCCGGGGCGGGAATTTAGCCGGCATACCGCCGGCATAAAAATCGAGAGACTCAATAAAATCAGGATGCAGATAGCTGATAGCGCCGCTGGAACCGTATTCAGTTCCCCAGTGGCTCAGATTGTAGACTTCAATACCGTCTATAAGGAAAATGTTTTCCTCGTCCTGACCGCCGCGTACCATAAACATGTTCCAGCCGGAGCCTTCCCCGGCAACCGACGGGAGAATCTGAATTGCTTTATTCGGATCCCCTGTCGCGCCGGGCGAATTTACTATTTCATCACGGGAAAGGCGGGTCACGGAATTACTCTGCTCGCTCTTTTTTGTCATCAGCCGATGTGAGGTTACTACCATTTTGTCCAATTCTAAAATAGTATCATCCTCTTTAATTTCTATGCGAATTCCTTTGTTGAAGCCCGATTTTATTGAGATACTGGGTACGATATGCGCCTGGTACCTCACGGCGCGGACGCCGAGATCATAATACCCGACCGGTATACTGTCAAACGCAAACCGCCCGGCTTCATCTGATGTATCGCTCCGCTCCTTCGGCAGTATGGTTATAATAGCGCTGCATACCGGTTTACCGGTCCGGACATCGACAACTTCGCCGGAAAATGAGCCGTATTTCTGCTTTGCATAGAGCAGTATATGCATTGACATGATAATAAGTATTATTCCGGAGAATAGTCCGATTCTTATCGGTTTTGATCGTTTTTGAGACAACATTATCCCTCCTTGCTATTGCGGTAATGCAGCAGCAATGTTAATTGTTTCGAGTTATGTGATTGGGATTATACTGTACGGCTTAAAATTCCACGCCGACTATAAAACCCGGCCAGATACAGTACCGGTACTGTTTGAACTTTTTTAATTCAAGGTTCCAGTATGCAAGCTTCTTATCCGTTTCGGTCTCCGACCAGTACATGTTGAATACCGGACCGCCCCAGATACTGAAATGTTTGGCAAACTGGAATCCCGCAAGTAACATATCCTTTGTATGAATAATCTGATTTGTATCCCACTGTCTGCCTTTATTGGAATGAATAAACAGTTTTTCAATACCGATGAATGCGCGGCGAATCGGGATACGGCCGCCGAAGCCGTAGCCGACAGACCACTGATACAAGTTCCGTTCCGGCCGGACTCCTGCGGCGAACAGGGAATAAAAATATTTCGTTCCGGATCGCAGGCCGGTCTGTATAAAGCTGGATTCATCGGTCCATAACCGTGCATGCGGCGGATTGTTGCGGATAAATGAAAAAACACCTATAGGGATACCATTGCAGGTATCACAGATATTTATAACACCGATCTGCACTCCCTTGATGGAACGGGCGAGATTGACAACGCCGATCTGTGCACCGGTGATGTTTCTTGTTCTATTGATACCGCCGGCTATATGGAAGCCGACATAGTCACCAGGGCAAATATTCACGCCCCCACCAATAATAAAGCCGCGACAAT
>CBDVBE010000431.1:0-5323 GCA_965372145.1 uncultured bacterium
GGCCAAATGAGAATTAGGAAATTGATTTCCAATTCGAATTGTGCAGTGGCCATTTTCATGCCCCTCTTCTTAACATACTGTTATCTTCTTTCGATTAAGATTAGGATTACGATTAAGAGTATGAAATAAAAAAATAATAGATTTTAATTATATAGCTGAACAGTTACATTATTTCAATAATTACCTACAGAAGAAAAATAACTATTGCTAACAGGCATATTTGCAATTTAATACAAATACATCCATCACAAGCCATGACTTCACTTCAACCTGTTTAACGCAGCACCATAAATTTTTCTGTCGCACGGAACCCATTTCCCTTACTTCCGTAAAGTATGCCAATGGAGCCGTAATATTAACCGGGAAATGTAGACTATATGCCCCTTTTTCAAAATCCGGTACTATTTGACACATATCACTTTCCGGCGAACGCGTAAATCATCCGTCCCCGGCACAGAGATATAAATACCTGTTGTAAAGGATTGCCCCGCTTCAGTAGTACCGCGCTTCAGCGGTGTAACCGACTGCCCCCTGATATTAAAGATTCCTGATGAAGTATACATATTGTTGAAATTCTCATGAAATTTCTGTTTGTATGGCTGAAAAAATATCCCGGCCTGATTCAAAGCAAGGCTTATCTCCTGCAAAAGGACTTTTTCATTGTCGGTGGGATAATGCGTTCCAACATAGGGCACGACACTGTCGCCAAGCGCGGAAGCCTTGAACATGGTTACCTTGGCATAATCAGGGATATCATGCTTGCCTGAAGTGCTGTTATCATCATTTTCCCCGGCGGGAAATATGTTCCCGTTGAAATAGATCTTGCCGTTGATTTTGCGGACAATAGCATCGTCTTCATCTCCATGTAAACCTGAAATAAAATGATACACATTATTTTCCATATTTAACCTGGGAAATTCTTCATTGGAAACCCCGATATTTTCATCAATGGACATACCGGCTGCCCCACCCTCGAACCATCCCCAGCCATACACGACGTTATTAACAAGATCAATAAGGTTATTATGGTGGCGCATGCGGATCTGCCGCTCATTGTTCTTTGCAAACACATTGTGATGAAACGATATCCGCTCACGAATATAATCGCTGTTTGAAAGGTGACACATTTTTATGGTTTCCATCATCAAACAGTTGGATATGGTAATATCACGCACCTCACCATAAATGTCGAAAACACCGTCACTCGCTGCAATGCCGGTAATATGATCAAAGATAATATTGTACACCGGGTGGGCCATCCCGTCCAATTCTAAAATGTCCTCTCCTTCACCGTTACCACCGGCCCCGACGATCCGGATATGGTGGATAATTATGTCATGGGCAGGACCGACAGAATTCCTCGATTCAATGCATGTCCTGATATGCGGCGTATTAAGCGTTATTCCGGGGTCGGGCGCAGAAAGGCCGTCTATCGTCATATATGGGTATGCTATATTTAATGCACTCTGAAGGTTAATCGTGCCTCCAACATCAAAAACAATATACCGGCCACCCTGCAAAACCGCATCCCTAAGAGTACCCTGACCATTATCCCCCAGGCCGGTTACATGATATGTTTCATAACCTGTAGAATCTTCAGCTCCCTTGGTTACCGAACCGAAGCCCTCATATGCATTGATTAAAGATATCCAAGAGAGCAAGGTGGTTAATATTATCAGCCGGCTTCGATAAAACATTCTGAATCCTCCAGAGGATTGTAATGATTAAATTCTCACTATGATTTAATCAGAACCCATTTTTATTACCATCTGTAAATCGTGCCCCGTAAATCTTCCGTGGAAAGCCTCCGCCGGCAAATTCGACTTTTCGCAAACCCTGCACCAGGTCTTCATCAGCGTAGGCTTCAAGCACCGTGCCGACAAAAAGACGCTTATCGCCGGTGTCCGCCACCTGTTCCACTCGACATTCCATATGCGCCACACATTCCTTTACAACGGGGACTTTTACCTGCCGGGCCGGTTGCGGCGTTAATCCAGTTTCCTGAAACTTGTTCACCAGTTTTCCGGAATGGGTTCCGCAGTAATAGATGCGTTGTTTAAGATACTGCGGAGGTACATTGACCACAAACTCCCTCAACTGCTCGATTATCCCGCATGAATGCATCTCGTGTCCAACAGCGCACGCCAGCATCGGCGGTGTTTTAGATACGGGCATGCAGAAACTGACCGCGATGATATTCGCATCCCCCTCCATGGTACCACAGGTGATTAAGAAATGCCGCATGGGCCACATATATTCGAGATATTCAACATCAATTTTCTGCATCTGTCTTTCCTCTGCCACTCTCGTTCCTTTTGTTAAGTATAGAAGATACTACCCTTGTCATAGTGTATGATAATAATATACTCCAGTAGTTATATTCGTACTACCTCTTTTATAGCATACCGGAGAAGTAGTTACATTTTAAGATCCGGCTCCATAAAGTCCTCCCTTGTAGTAATGTTCTACAAGAACTGCTTAGAATATAGGAATATAGGTCGAGTAGACCTATTATTCTATTATTGATATAGTTGAAGTTAATACATTTCCAAGAAAGTTTGTGACCGCGAAGCAGAGGCGATTAAAACCGCATGGAAGCCAGGGAGCCAATTAATCGGGTTAAATCGTTTATTCTCTCCTATTTTTACCTTTTTTTGGTAAGAAGAATATTTTATATGTATTTTTACATTATAGGGATAAAATCCCTATCTATGCGAGAAATCAACTTATTAAAAGGAAGACTTATGCAAAACAAACTGGTTATGTGTATAATTTTATCCTTTGTTATCGGTACTTCAGCCGTTACAATAACACAAGAATATTCTTTTAATACCCCTACTGCCTATAATGGGAATCTGTATTTAGAAAACTGTGAGTATTACAAATCAAGTTTCGAACCGAATGTGCCGGTACAAATCGCAAGTATTTTATTACCGACAGGTCATACCATAGAATCTTTTTCAATTCAGTATTCCGAACCAATTATGCTTAAAGGGATTTATACTGTTAATCCCTATCGTCCAAATGGAAGAAGTTCATTTGAACCACCTCCCGATCACTTTAGAAATCTTGGAGAGGCCTATACAAAGGATGAATTCTTTCCACCAACACATCGCACGAATGAAAGATTTAGAGTTATGTATAAAAATGGCCATGCGATTTTTATGACAACACTCAAACCTGTCCAATTTAATCCACTCACCCAACAGGTCAGATATTTTCCCAAAGTATTTCTTGACATAAAAACAAAAATAAATCGCGAGGTTCCTGCGTATAAATGCAATAGTTACATTCGGAGCAGGCTGAGAGAAATGGTTGAAAATCCAGAAGCTATAAATAACCTTCCGGATTCTCCTCATGGCCCGGATGATTATGAATATCTAATTATCACCGATAATCAATTTGAGAACAAATGGGATTTGTTTATTGAATTCAACAAGAGACGCTGTCTGAGAACAAAAGTAGTCACGACGAAAACTATTTATGACTCAGGGATCACGGGTAAAAATGATCCGGATAAAATCAGAAATTTTATTAAAAAAGAGTATGACGAGTTTAATGTTGTCTATGTCATGTTAGGTGGAGACATTGAAATTGTCCCCTATAGGGGAATGCATGTTGCATTCTATGACTATGGTGTTGATTATTATGAAGATTGGCAAGTTCCGGCAGACTTATACTTCTCCTGTCTTGACGGCACCTGGCAAAAACCCGGCAGTGAATATTACGGAGAATATGGCTGTGATGAAGATGTAGGGTGGGAGGTGTATGCAGCACGATTTGCTGTAGATAGTGATGTTGAATTGGCAAATATGATCAATAAAACTATTAAATACTCTGAGACTCCTGTTGAAAGCTCGGTTGAAAATGTTATACTTTCAGGTGAAAAAGCGAGGAACAAATGGGTATGGGATGACGTGCAGCAGAAATATATAAAAACAAGTGAGATAATTTATTACGATGATGAAATGAATGAGCTTATTGGACTGTGCACCAATAACGGATATACATCCATGTGTTGGCCGTCAAATATAAATTTCTCTAAACTTTATGAAGGGGCTGGAACATGGACCGGTGATATGAAGGCAAAGATGATCAATACCATCAGGGATGATAAAATCGCGTACGTTAACCATTCCGGCCATTCAAATACAAACTATATCTTGAAAATGGCCACATCAGATGTTAATACTTCAAATTTTCAAAACAATGGTACTAATGCCAACTTTTTTCTTGTAAATACCCATGGGTGCTTTCCGGGCGCATTCGACAATGCGACCCCTAATGGAAGCCAGGTTGCTGACTGCATTGGGGAGAAATTTACCACCATATCCACTGCTGCAGTTGCTTTTATTAGTAATACCCGTTATGGCATCGGCCCGGATGGTAGAGAAGGTTCCACTGGTAATAGCCCCTATACCGACGGTTCCAGCCAACGTTACGTACGCCATTTCCTTGATGGTATCTCAAAACACCTTCCCGTTGAAATGGCAATGGGACGTGGTAAAGAACTTCAAAAATCTTGGATACTTAATTCAGATCTCCATGCAAAACCCTACCACGGACAGATGAAGTATATCGCCTATCAATACTGCATTCTCGGTGACCCTGCACTCTCGATCTGGCAGGAAAAGCCTAAGACTTTTAAACCGGATTATGCAATTAATGGAACCACATTTACTCTGAAAACACCACCGCATACCTGGGTAGCTTTACTCGATAAAGATAAGAAAATTGTTGCTACTGAATTCACCGGTGATGCGAGAGACAGCCTTTGTTCTATAACCTATGATAATATATCCGACATAAAATTCTTCCGGGTTAACGCGCACAATTATTTACCTTTTGAATACGAAGGTGTCACAAATACCATTAAAAATTATGCAGTAAATTATAATCTGAAAATACATGCAAACCATGTTGGTAAAATGTTCAGAATTTACTATAGTCTGAATACAGAACAGGGTCCGGTTACAATTTCGATTTACAATTCAAGGGGCTCCGAAATTAAATCTTTTACAAGTAATTTTAAGTCTGGGAGAATTGATCTCCCTGATATCAGTTGCGGTATTTATTATCTCCAATTAAGACATCACCGTTTAAATTATACTGATAAATTTTTCATTACCCGATAAGTAACTCAGATATAAACACATTTCATTTTTTTAATCATCCTGGGTGCGACCCTTCGATTTCATCGGCTAATTTAAACATACTTGCCGCTAAATTCCCCGTAGGTATCGTAGTTGGTTTTATAAATCCAGAAATGGTTATTTAGAGCCTGTCCCAAAATCGCCTTTTCAAATTCAGATTTCTCAAAAAT
>CBDVBE010000432.1:0-5289 GCA_965372145.1 uncultured bacterium
AGCTTTCATATTTAGTTCCAGGGATAAAATTTGATTATGAGTACGATTAGGATTAAGAATAATATACGAGTACTTCAACTGATTTGTTAAATGATACCTGAACAGTCAATAAAACTTTGTCTTTGTAATACACCTGAATAGTTACAAAACAATTATATGAAATACGCAATAATAATCGGTGACGGCATGGCTGATGAGCCAATTGATACATTGGGAGGGAAAACACCACTTGAATATGCAGCCACCCCGAACATGGATATCATTGCACAACAGGGAATAGTAGGTTTGGTTCAAACTATCCCTGACGGATTCGAGCCGGGAAGCGATGTCGCAAACATGTCCCTGCTGGGATATGCGCCCCGGACATATTATTCCGGCAGGGCTCCTATTGAGGCTGCGAGCCTTGGAATACCCCTCTCATCTGAAGATACGGCATTTCGCTGCAACCTGGTTAACCTGGCTGATAGTTGCATGGCCGATTATTCTGCGGGTCATATCGAAACGGAAGATGCCCGGCAGGTTATATCAGAGCTTCAGCTTCATTTAAACTCGGATACGGTCCGGTTTTATCCCGGTGTCAGTTACCGTCATCTGGTAGTAATAAAACAGTTCCCGCGCGGTTCTCTCATTTGTACACCTCCGCACGATATCACCGGGAAAGAATATATTTCTCATATCCCTCAGGGAGATGGCGCGGATATTCTTAGAACGCTGTCGGAAAAAGCACATGAAATCCTAAACAGTTCACCTGTCAATAAGAAACGTGCTGCAGAAGGTAAAACTCCAGCATCCGATATCTGGCTCTGGGGCCACGGTAGTGTAAAAAAATTCCCGACACTTACCGCGCGTTACTCTCTCACCGGATCTGTCATTTCTGCTGTTGATCTGGTTAAAGGCCTGGGGGTACTTGCCGGATTAACCGTGCGAAATGTTGACGGTGCAACCGGCTATCTCGATACGAATTATGCCGGCAAAGTTGCAGCAACTGCTCAGGCACTGGAGCATGAGGATTTCGTGTATCTCCATGTTGAAGCACCGGATGAAACCTCCCATGAAGGGGATTGTGAAAAGAAAATTCAGGCGATCGAAGCATTTGACCGATATGTTGTCGGTGAGATACTGACCATTCAAAAGCGGCATAACGAGATGCGTGTTCTTGTTCTTCCCGACCATGCCACCCTGCTGTCAACGAAAACACACCACGCCATGCCTGTCCCCTTTGCTGTGTGCGGCGCCGGCATCTCTCCTGATTCAACCGTATACTATAATGAAAACAGCGGCCGGAGTACCAACAGCTCTATATACGACGGTGTGACACTTTTTGATGCATTTATCAAAGGCACATTTTAATAAGCAACAATACTTTACACCATAAAATCAGAACTCCAGATTTCTGGGATTTTGCTATGATACCTGAATTTATGTATTTAGCACACTTTATGGAGTATTGGAGTGATGGAGTAATGGATAAAAATCTATAAAATCCAACATTTTAATCCTTTAGGGCTCCAGTACTCCATTACTTTAGTCCTTTAGGGTTCCAACTTGGTATCATATTAAAATCTCACCTACTCTTATAAGCTATTGATTCTTAGTATAGAGGTCGGGTTCTCTGAAAATATTATTAAAACATACTCCGTATTCCTTATCAGAAAAGTATTTTTACGTGCAAATTTCTTTTTTTAATACTATTATTATTTACTATGGGCACACGATTTTTTGAGAAAATCATTACCTTTCTGTTCGACATTCTGGCTGTCAACGCTGCGTTTGCTGCGACATTCTGGCTGCGTTATAAAAGCAACCTGTTTCCTGAAACCTTTAATCCGGACCTGAACTTTGCAGATTATGTCACTCCATGTATCATTCTGACCATAGTATGGATTCTTCTCTACTTTTTTACCGGACTCTATCGCGACTGGTATAAAGAGTCCCGTATCGATGAATTTTTCGTGGTAACCCGAACAGTTATCTTTGGTATATTTCTGCTCTTTCTTCTGATAAGTGCCGATGAGATCATTCAATTTGTAAATACCGGAAGCCGGCCTACGCTTCTCACCCGGACACAACTGGTGTTCCTTGCCACCTATGCAATCTGCATGCTTGTTTCCGCAACGATAAACCGTTTCGCCATGCATACCCTTCTCGCGTGGATCTTTTCCAAAGGTATCTGGGTCCAGAACATAGCCGTTGTCGGCGCTATGGAAGATGGCGTTAAACTTGTCCGTGAAATTGACAGCTATCCGCATCTGGGATATAAAGTAGCCGGGTTTATTGATGATGATGGCAGGAAAAAAGGTACTACCTGCGGTACATTACCGGTGTTCGGCACCTATTCAAACCTTCCTGAAATAATTAAAAAGCGTCATATCAGCGGTCTGATTATTTCGCATGTGTCAACATCTGCCAATGAAATACTCCGCATTTTAAAGTACTGCGGAGAAAGTAATGTCACGGTTTACATGGTCCCGACATTACTTGATGTTATATCCGGCCATTTAAAAACACACCAGGTATTCGGGGTACCGCTCATCGTACTTCTTCAGGACCATATGCCGCCCTGGCAGGCACAGGTGAAACGTATTATGGATGTTCTGGTTGCGATACTGGTTCTGATTGTGGGAGCACCCCTCTGGCTGTTTATAGCACTGCTCATCCGCATGACCTCACCGGGGCCTTCGTTATTCAAACAGGAGCGAATCGGACAGAACGGCAAGCCATTTACCATGATCAAGTACCGTTCCATGCGGCAGGATGCCGAGAAAATGACCGGTCCCAAATGGGCTGAGCAAGATGATCCGCGTATTACGCCATTGGGCAGATTACTGCGCAAAGCACGGCTCGACGAAATCCCGCAATTTATTAATGTATTTAAAGGTGAGATGAGTCTGGTCGGCCCCCGGCCGGAACGCGCCTATTTCATTGAAAAATTGAAGGAAGATATCCCCTGGTATATCCGGCGTATTAAAATGAAACCCGGAATAACCGGCTGGGCACAGGTTAAACATAAATATGACGCTACGATCGAAGATGTGAAGCAGAAAGTTATTTATGACCTGTATTACTTCGAGAATATGTCCCTCCTGCTCGATCTTAAAATTATCCTCAGAACCATCCTTGTGGTCTTTACCGGAAAAGGTGCACGGTAGAAACACTATGTTTCCGCAGTTAAAAAAGATGCTGCCACAAAAAAGACAGAGAAAATAATGGATAATGGATAATTGTTAATTGTTAATTGCTAATGGATAATTGCTAATTGCTAATTGCTAATTGCTAATTGATAATTGCTAATTGCTAATTGCTAATTGATAATTGATAATTGCTAATTGCTAATTGATAATTGCTAATTGATAATTGCTAATTGATCTCTCTGTGGCTAACTGCTTTTTTCAGGATAACAGAGGATTTAATCCGGCCGGCGCAATTTTCGAAATTTACACAACACAAGTTGACATGCCTGCTATTATCACTGTATAATCAGATATACATTACACCGGAAAAAATCCTCTGGAAAGGATCGACTGTGATGAAATACATAAAATATCTCTTATTTATCCTTGTTATCCTGTTCTATGCAGGAGTGACGTTTGCGCAAGCAGCCCTTCCCGGCACAGCCGAGCCGGTTCCTCTTGTTGCAGTTAACGCTCTTGAAGGGCGCGGTATTGATGTCAATGAAGCTGCGACATTAACTGATGTCCTGCGCGTCAAATTGATGAAAACGAAAAAATATGAAGTAATGGAACGGGGGCAGATGGAGACGATACTCCAGGAACAGGCCTTTCAACAGAGCGGCGCCTGTACTGATCAGGAGTGTATTGTTGAAATGGGACAGATACTCGGTATCGAACAGATTATTGCGGGATCAATAGGCAAAGTTGGTTCAGCCTATTCAATAAATGTACGTATTATTTCAGTAAAAACCGGGAAAATTCTCAATTCTGTTTCACACAGTTATACCGGCCCTATCGAAAATCTGCTTACGACCGAGATAGCGGTAGTTGCAAACAAACTTTGCGGGATAGAGACAGTTTACCAGGAGCGAGCTTTAAAAAAACAACGTAAAAAAAATCCAAAAAAAAAGCGCAGGAACTTTATTATCGGCGGTGCAGCACTACTTGCCGCAGGTGGAGGTGTCGCAGTATTCCTCATACTGCGCGATGATGAAGAAAAAGATGAAATAGCTACACTGGGGGTAACATGGATACAATAATTAAACGATGTTCTATAATCGGTATAGTCTTCGGTTGTATGCTATTTGTATCATGTAGTTCACTTTCTCCGACAGACTCTACGGATACACCTTATACCGCGGTGGCAATGAATCTATCGATACCGGGTGGAGAACCACCTGATCGAGTAACGGTCAATATCAATAACGGTGATTTCAACCAAATGATGGATTCGGATTTTGAAAATCCGGACGGCGTCACGTTCAATGATATTCCTCTTGGACTCACCTTTGTGATGGTTGACGCATTTCGTGATAATAATAGAATCATGATAGGGAGTGGGCAAGTCGATATACAACCCGGCCCTAATTCAATTGAAATTAAATTAAACAGGGTGTTCAGCATCGGATCAATTACCGGATTGGAAGAATCCCTATATGATAAGGCAAATCCAAACATTGCACCTTTCTGGGCTGGGCAAATTGGTGAAGGCGGCGCATTCTTGAAACATGATTCGACAAACACCATTGCCCGCGTTTACAGCGTCAAAGGGGAAACGTACCTCTTTTTTCTGGCTGAAATAACTGATTACCATTTCATGCCGGGGCTTGGTGTTCCTCAAGAATCGGAATGGAATAATGATGTGTTTGTGTTATATATCTGCCATGAATCACCGGAATTCGGTAATTTCATGAATGCACCCCGTTTCCGTATTCAATGTAAAATAGGCGAGCCAAACCCGGTAGATGGAGAACTGGAGATTGTAAGCGAACACGTCTCCCCGGCTATTGACAAAAAGGATAAAATATTCAATTGGACCGAAATCGACATAAAATTGATTGACAGACCGAGTGAAAATAAAAGAATACTCGAGTTACGTATCCCCCGGAATTATATCAGTATGACAACAATAGGAAATCCCGGCAACCGCGGAGGAATAGTAATACGATATAATGATGAAAACAACCAGTCCCAGAAATTTAAAGTCGATTGGAAAAAATTAAGTCTTGATCCTTTAGTTAATGCAGATGCATGGGGAATTATGGAATTTAATTAATTACATAGTACCTGAATTTTTCACTACAAACAGGAAAATTTGTTTTGAAATAATAAAAACCAT
>CBDVBE010000433.1:0-5283 GCA_965372145.1 uncultured bacterium
GTGAGAATTTTTATAACTACAATGGTTCCCCATTCATGAATGCCGGCCCTAAACCCCACTTAGTCTTTCATGTCTGGGAAAACGATGCCCCTAATCCAACCGATACGATGTGGGTGAATGTCGATAGTATTTTCACCATTCCCAAGGTTATCGAACAATTCAATGATCAGGTGAATAACTACACAACCTTTAATATGCTTAATGGTCAGAACCTTCATGCCAACCATTTTCTGAACCTTAACTATAATAACGATTATGTGGCCGATAACGAGGGTAACGAACCGAATGACAACAACCAGAAGGTCAGGGTCAGGATAACCGGTGATATAGGGCCGATTACAATAGGGCCTAATCCATTAATACCCAATTTAATCTTCTTTAATGACCATATAAACGATCCAATCATCTTTATCAATAATGAGGACCTCTATAAAATTATTCTACAAAACGGCGGTGTAATGATTACCATTCCTCTACAGGGAATTAAAAGCCTCGAATTGGCTATGATGGTATTTGATGCCATTGGAAACCTGGTATATTCCAACACAAGTGAAGGCGATATTCTTACAACAATTACCAACGCTGAAGACCTCTGGATATTAAATGCCCTTAAAAGCGGCTCGGAAGTTGTAGACTTTCCACTCTATTGGCACGGTTGTACTTCCGAAGGCAGGAAGTCAGCGCCAGGCCTGTATAAACTCATAGTCTTTGTTGATGCTATTACCCTGTCAGGGGAAAAGAAGAAATCAAAACATCCGGTCACTGTGGCTGTTAGCAAAGTTAGATTAGAATAATTACAATTACATAATTAGTTTCTGTTAAATATTGACAGAAACTAATTACCAAAAAGGAGATTCTACCTATGTAGAATCTCCTTTTTTTTATTACCTACTTTACCTACTGTTTATAGTTTAAACAATTGTAGTTCTGTTCCTGCCATTCTCCTTAGACTGATACAAGGCACGATCTACCCGGTCAATAAATTCCTCGGCAGGTTCTCCCTTCCTATACTCGGTAATACCCAGGCTAATCGTTATAGAAAGCCCGCGGACAGCACGATTAATCTCAACCTTCTCACGAAGACGATTCGCAAGATTCATGCCATTTTCAGCGGTTGTTTCCGGAAGAATGATACAGAATTCTTCACCGCCATAGCGAAAAGCTCTATCCGTGGTACGAATGATACCTTTGACTGTCCGGGAAACCATCTTGATCACCTCGTCACCAACCGGATGCCCATAGGTGTCATTGAACCTTTTAAACTGGTCGATATCAAACATAACAAGTGCAAAGGGATGTTGATATCGTTTCATTCGATCAATCTCAGCACGGACATACTGCTGGAACATACGGTGGTTCCACAATCCGGTCAAACTGTCATGGGAGGCCAGTTCCTCCTGCCTTCTGAAATAGGAAGCCCTTTCAAGGGTAATTGATGTCTGTGCCGCTACCAATCCCAACAGATTCTGCTGCGCAGAATTATATATCTCATCATACGGTCCCACGGCGATAATAATTCCCTTTAAAATACCGCGCACCGTTAATCCGACCATACACAGAGACCGGATATCCTGTTGCGGCCATGCCCAACGCCGGTCACGGTGAATGTTTTTTATAAGAGCTGTTCCGGCGGGAAATGCTCCGAGAAGATTACGAAGATAAATAGAACTCGACTGCTCATTACCGCCAAGAAAAAACTGATCCGGCCAGGTATACGCAGGTTTGACACTATCCTCAGAACGAACAGCAATAACACATGCTTTACAAGAAAAGAGTTTTGGGATCTGTAAACAGACTTTCTTTACTATGTCACCTTCTGCAAGATTATTTTCCAGTAATCGTGCTATAGTAAAACTTGCTTCCAGCCCTTTAAGCGCCTGCTTATTTTTACGGTACAACTGCATTCGTTCCAATCCGGTACACAGCAGCGGAAGTACAGTTTTCATTACCTTTCTCGGTATTTCCCAGGAATTGTCGTCAACATTAGCGAGCCGGATAACGCCCATATCCTCACCAAAAAGAACAATCGGCGCACATAAAATATTATATTCGCGAGGATCCTGATTTAGAGGGATATAATCTGACTTTACTTTAACATCGGGGACCCAGACACTTTCCCTCTTGTAGAGACACTCCCCCATCAAACTGCCTATGCGGGGGATTGCAGACATCAACTGCGGCTTATACCCCTTGCCATACCGGTATTCAAAGATATCTTTCTCATCATTAAGCCAGAATACACCATAATACCGGGCTTTAAGGTGCTGAGACAATATATCCAATGTGCGTTTGAAAAGATCATCAAAATTCTCAGCAGATGCTAATATCGTCGAAAGTTCCTGATAAATAAGACGCTCTGTTTTACAGGCGGAAAGCGTCTGCAGCTCACCTTTATATGTTTCGACGGTACCTTTTAAACGGTCGATTTTCTGCTCAAGTTCCGCTATTACAACCTCTCCATTGCTCTTTTTTTCCTTTTTCAACATACTAAGTCTTTTGTTTTTAAGGGATTGTAAGAACTATTAAATTATTGTACTTTAATGACTCGCTTTTAACAACAGGATAATTTTTTTATAAAAATGTTTTTAAGTGTAATAAATGATATTCTTCCTTTTCTCAGATAGAGATTTAAAAAAAGGTGAGTATGGAGAAAGATGGGAATTTATACCAATTACAACGAAAGTAAATTATAAAAATTTAAGTAGAGCGAATAATACATCTAACTGTATACTAAAAGTCTACGAAAAATTATTTTTTTATTGATTTTTGCCTGTTTTTCTGTTATTATTAGTAATATGGAAGAGATAGACGTATACCAGTTTACTAATTATCGTAAATATATCAAAGCTTATTTTGATGAACGGAAAAAGCATGATAGAAAGTTCTCACATCGGTATCTGTCACAGAGATTGGGACTCTCCTCGCCCAACTTTATTATGATGGTTATGCAGGGCAAGCGTAACCTTACACGATCTCTTGCATATAAAATATCACAGGAGTTTAACCAGGATGAGAATGAAGCGGAGTACTTTGAAAGTATAGTTGGTTTTGCACAGGCAAAAACAAATAAGGAAAAGGATAGATATTTTCAAAAGATTATATCCCTGCGGCGTAACTGCTCTGTTGAGAAAATTGAAGAGCATCAGTATGAGTATTATTCAAACTGGTATAATCTTGTTATTCGCGAGTTGGTGACCTATCCCGAATTTAAAAATAATTATAACTGGCTGGCAAAAAAAGTATCTCCACCAATCACACACTCCCAAACAAAACGTTCTGTAGAACTTCTTTTGAAGCTCGGGCTTATTAAAAGGAATGGGACATCATACGTACGCAGCTCCCTTCTGATCAGCACCGGGCAGGAAGTTTTTTCCCTAGCTATTGTAAATTTCCATCGTAAGATGGCTGAATTGGCAGCTGCTTCTCTTGATACCTCTTCTCATGATGAACGTGATATTACTGCCTGTACAGTAAATATTTCAGAAACAGGTATTGGGGAAATAAAAAAAGTTATTGCAGAGTGCCGGAAAAAAGTACTTTCTATTGCAGAAGCAGACACACCTGCAGACAGAGTATACCAGATCAACTTTCAGGTGTTTCCATTATCAGCTAAAAATAAAAGGAAAAAACAGAAGGAGTAATGTATGGCTCCATTAAAAATAATGAATCTTTTCTGCTTGGGTATTACATGCTGTCTTTTAATGGTATACTGCACTAATGATATTGTCGATGGAGGGACGGAAACCGGCAACGCAGTCGGTATACTATACAACCCCAACGGCTCAAGAGCAGCCAACGCCAAAATCTACATTGTCTCAGCAGACCACAATCCCAAACCCACAAAAGGAGTAAGATCTATTGACTCCACCACAACCAACGACACCGGTGGATTCTTCCTGGACTCCATGCCCGAAGGGTACTATAATATTCTCGGTTCAGGAGACAGCGGCATCTCCTATAATGACTCCGTGTTTATTCAGGGGGATACTACAAACGAAGACCTCTCCGATACACTTAGAGAATCCGGAACACTCAGTGGTGTTGTGGCCCTGCAGCCGGGTGATGACTCAAGAACCATTTTTATTCTGGTATTCGGTACACAAACATGGACTGTACCGATAGACTCTATAGGTAATTTTACCCTTAGCAACATGGCTGAAGGAACCTTCCATGTAAGACTTTTAACAACTCTCGATGATTATGATCCGCTGGATACTAACCTAATTATAAGAACAGGAACTGTTGATACATTAAGCGATACAATATATCTGCCCTTTACAGGTATACCTATACCACAAGGACTAACATTAAGCTATGATACACTCAAACAAATCGTCACTCTCTTTTGGAATAAAGCTGACACCAGTCTTGTTAAGGGATACAATGTCTACAGGAAGCACTCGGATTCGGATTTTGTGAAGGTAAATACTGCTCTGATTATGGACACGACTTACTCAGACTCCTCTGCAATACAAGATGAAATATATGAGTACAAGATTACTTCGGTGGATAAAGGGGATAATGAAGGGAAGAAAAGTGTAGGAGTAGGAGTTGAAGTAGTGAGTGGGTATATACCTGTGGATACCATCATTAACCTTGGTAGCGATATTGGAACATTCGCAATAGATAGTAAAGGTTTTTTATATGTAACAAATATATCCTCCGAAAAAATTGAAGTATTTGATAAAAATGGTCAAAAAATTAGGGAATGGATTACACCATCAAGATTGGGTAGTCCCTCAAGAGATAATAATATATCAATTAATGATAAAGACGAGATTTATTTATACACTTACTATGACAGTGTTACGGTGTATGACACTTTGGGCAACGCAATTGGGGGATTCTCGGCGAATATCAATAGTTGTGAGGGTATCGTATTTCTTGGTGAAAACATCTATATAGCAGATGAACAGCCTGATAGGAAGATCAAGGTGTTTAATTCAGCAGGAGTACAGATAGATACAATTAATCATAATTGGAACATATCTGATAATTTCTCTTCGTTAGATGCTGATTCTTCTGGAGATCTCTATTTGCATGGCGAATTTGGGACGAGTACATCAAATCGATCTTACAAAACAGAGGTTCTTGATAGTAACGGTAATTTCAAGAAGGAGATGTTTGTCGGTCGTGACTTTCACCATAGCATTCTAAGCATTAGCAGCAATCGCATTTTAGTCACATCTTCAAGGGGTTCTATAGATTGTCTTGATTATGATGAAAACTTACTTTTTCGTTTTGACCTTCCCGAAAATGCAATCAAGTCGTTTCTGTTAACGC
>CBDVBE010000434.1:0-5283 GCA_965372145.1 uncultured bacterium
AACTTAATCGTGTAAATTGGCTTTATTTAAATTTTAAATGCGGAAGAGGGGTTAACATCAAGGCACAATAGCGATGTGTCAACCGATGATACCGTGTCTATTGCAATGGAATCCTTGTTAAAAATATTCTAAAAAACTAATAGCACATTATAGCCTAATACATATGCCTTATCGCCTTCAACGATAATATCCTTCGGGCCGTTAGTTGGTGTGATATAACTTGAAACCAGCGTAGGATTATATTTACTACAATCATGAACAAAGATGCCTTGAGCAGTGAGCGTAACCAGATACTTCTCCGGCGTTTTTTTTATTTTTACCGGTATTCCCTCAACCGGTATGTATCCACTGTACCTCCAGTCAGTTCCCGTGTCTCCAAAAAAATACAGTACCCCGGTATCTGCCTCTGCCATCACCGCTACCAGCATTGGGGCGGTATTATCCGGGATCACTGCGACATCAGTTATTTCTTTGCTGACTGTACGTTCACTTATTGCAAATATCTGATCCTGATGTAATAAATTCCCGCGAAACAGCAAATTCTTGCTTGAAATCATGTAGTGCGGCGTAGTATCGAGAACACCGACGAAAATCTCAATTTCCTTCGTCTCACCAAGTGGAGCGCCACCATACAACAGCGTATCCACTACCGCGACAAGGTTCATGCCATGGACCGTGTTCAGTAGGAGGGCTAATACTGCTAAAAAGAAAATAGTGTTTTTCATTATATTTTGTCTGAAGTGGACATGTAAGATAAAAGGCTATCTATAGTTGAAAAGTATCTAACAATCGGGTTATTGTCAACACATTGGTGAAAATAGTGCTCACTCAGGGGTGAGTATTTATTGGTGAGGTATGGATAATAGGAATAAATTTTAGGCTGCAGTGTATTCGTAAACGAGAATAGCGCCCCTAAAACGGATTGGTCTGCGGCCTGGCCACTCGGAATCCAATGAAATAATATATAGCCCCCGGTACGTTATACCCCCGCACTGCGGATTGCAGGTCCTTCAGCGGGCTTAAAAAACAGGAACCACGTGCGGCACGAAAACCCTGGGGGCTGCTGTCTGGGCCGATCGGATTTGTCTGGGAAGTTGCCGGATAGGTATCCATCCAATCATTACATTTTTCCCAGACATTACCTGCCATGTCATACAATCCGTATTGATTTTTCGTTGATTCAAGTCCTACCGGCTGAGTTTTAACACCGCTATTGTGCACATTCCATGCCCCGGTGATCCCGCCCATGGAATCGGTTCCCCACCAGTATGGGGTAGTAGTACCGCCGCGGCAGGCATACTCCCATTCTGCTTCTGTGGGAAGACGGTATCCGGAACGCTCATAGTGTGTCTTAAAATCGACGAGGCTGGTACAGGCGAATGACAAATAAAGTTTCTGGGAATAACTGTAGACGGTATCCAATCCATCGGCTTTGGAGCGCTGGTTGCAATAGAGCGCGGCGTCAAAAAATGAGACGTTCTCTACGGGAAGGTTATGGCTCCCTGAATTAAAGGAGGGATTAAAACCCATCAACTGTTGAAAACTCTCACCAATCACCTCGGTCTCATCCATCCAGAAGTTATAGGTGAAGTTGACTGTATGCACGGGATCGACCAGTCCTGCCTGGCCCATGCTGAAACTGGAATCTCTTGCCGGTACCAGTACCATACCGGTACGGATAAATTCGGCGCGAAGGTTCAAATCCGACCGAGCGGAATCCTGAAGTTTATAATTCATCGCAGCGGTAACAGAAGGTGCACCGCTCCAGTTACTGAACTGGAAGCCGCTGTATGCGATCGCGTTGATTTCATAGGCAGTGCCGTGCTGCAGCCAGTTGGTATCATTCGCCAGTGTACCGCCGATATCGGATATATATCCGCCGCTTGTTGCTGCTTTTATAATTCTGTAAATATTTATCGAAAAGAAGGCCTGTATCGAATGATTTGCGAGCACCTTTGAAAAGGTATAGACAGAATCCAACCCGGCATTGATCCCGTCAACCAGTACACTGTCAATGTGATAACCGCTATTCGGTACTATCGAGTAAACCGTGTCCGATTCAGGTTCAATAATCGCGGTATCGGCAGGTATAATCGCTCCATTTACCGTGGGCAAGCTTATGATAGTATACTTTTTATCAAGCACGGTAATGGTTACCGGTTGTTTATCCAGAAGTTCACCGTCACTGGAGAAAAATATGATGGTGTGCAGGCCGGAATCAGAATAACCGGGCTGCCACACAAGGAGTCCTGAGCCGTTGCCGCTGTCAATAAACACTGCAGAACCCGGCAGAGAATCTGCGTACAGAGAGATGGAATCGCAATTTATATCAGTCGCGGAAATGCTGAGCGCAAGGGTATCCCCTTCATACACGATAGTGTCGGGAATGCTGTCCAATACCGGTGCGTTGTTTACATTTACTACCCTTAGATGGACGACAAAGGTATCGGATAGCGAAGGCGTGGCATTGTCAAATGCAGTAAAGGTTATATTGCCGAAGGTTTTATTCACCATTGCACTTGATACGAGGTAGTTTGGCCTATAGGTAAAAAGACCGGTGGTAATATCAAAATGGGCGGAATCAGGCTTATTAAGGGGTATAGAGAGTATCGTGAGATCAGACGGGTTGGGATCAGTCGCCGCCGCATAGAATGTAAGGGTATCCATTTCATTAACCACCATGGTATCCCCCGACTGGTAGCCGGTAATGGTAATATTCGGCGGCAGATTGAAGCTGCCTATTGCAATATCGATAGTTGCCACAGCCGTATCAATATTATCGGTTGCATGGAGTACGAGAGTATATCTTCCGCTGTCACTGGCGTATGACTGCCAGGTGAGTGACGATGCTGATTGTTTGATCGTCTCAGGCCGCGGCAGTGTGGTTGAACCGATAGAGTAATAGACCACCTCGGAATCAGGATCCACCGCCTTAAAAGCGACTGTTAACAGTGCACCTTTATCAATCTGGTAATAGAGTGCGGCTTGATTATCCAGGAAAACCGGCCTGCGGTTGCTGTTGAGCACCGTTAATGAGAGAATACACGAATTGAACACATTACCGTCACCTGCCAGAACAGCGGCGTCATAGTGGCCTGCGTCCTTATACCCGGGAGTATAGGTATAGGCACCCTGCGGAGTAATGGTGTCGCCTGCAGGTTCGAGCGGTGCGAGATAAAAGGTAAGCACATCGTTGTCAGGATCGGAGCATGAGTCGGTAAAGGACAGGCTAAGCCGTTCGCCCTCATATATGCCGGCATGTACCGTATCGGTGTTCCAAACCGGTGCGTGATTGCCGAAAGTTAACCGGTACGGTACGCTCACATCTTTACCGTAAATATTGGAGAGCGTGCAGACGTAGGCACCCGTATCAGTAACAACTAACGGCGAGGCAAAGGTTACGGTATCATTATCAGCACCTGCTATCAGCACCCCATTATGGCTCCAGGTATACTGCAGCGGCGTACTCCCGGTCCCATGGACATACAAATAGAATGAAGAATCAAGCAGCGGCACCCCGGATGCGTGAATTGTTTTACCGTCCAGTATCTGCGGAGAACTTGTAATAATACCTAATATAAAAGTGTCAGAGGAATCAGAGCCCCAGTCATTGGTAACGCGGCAGGTATACATACCTTTGTCGGAGAGAGTAAGTTTTTCGATAAGTAACGTGTCTCTGCCTATACCTGAAGTGTGGGGTAAGCCATCTTTATACCACTGATATAGCATCGGCTTCGTTCCTTCAACGGAAACATAGAAGAAGTATAACGAATCAACAATATTTTTCCCACCTGACTGAATTTTGTTATTATTGCCGATCTCCGGCGGTAATCCCGAAACCATAATCGTAAATACAGTTTGCACTGTCGTATCTACACTGGTGACTGTAACAGAGACGGTATCAGTACCGGGATAGAGCAGGGTGAGACTGTCAAGGAAAACAAGGGAATCTGTGGTAAGTATATCACTTTTTGATACGGTATATAACTGGTTGCCGATTGAATCCGTTACAATAAGTGATGCTGTGGTTACCTCATGCGGTTTATCAAGCTTCAGCGTGAAATAGATTGTTTCCTTACAGGACAGGGTACTCCCCTGTTTTAGGGTATCGGTGCAGGAAGAATCAGAAAACATTACAAAGGAAACCGGCAGCGGGATATTAAAATCCGGCTGTTCCGGCGAGCTGCAGAGAAAATGCAACACGAGGACGGCGAAAGCAAGTAATACAAATAATAAATTCTTATATGACATACAGTGTCTCCTATGACATACAGTATCTCCGTTTAACAGAATAAGTACGCCTTAGTATATGCAAAATATATTAAAGTAGATCAAAAATTAACTTTTTCACTGTCTGTATCTTGTTCATCTCCCCATCTCCGGCAAGGAATATGACAGTATTAGTTTAAAACAACATGTAACAGTGGTACTAATAAAGTCTATGTGGGTAAAAATGTCTATGTAGAACCCTACAAAATATATGCAACGTCACTTATAAAAAGTACCGAGTATAATAATATCACAATCACGATGCCTGGTAACATTACAAATAATTGATTCGTATAATACTGTTGTCAAAACTCTTATTAATGAAGACATGTATCCAGGACATCGGTATAGGGTTTGGGATTTAAGCGATAATAATGGTATACGGGTTCCGCCTGGTATGTACCGGGCTCTGATTACTGCAGGCGACTATACCAAGCAGGGTGATATTAAAATTGTCGCGGAGTAAGTCTAAATCATATGCCACACGCCATCAGGCGCAGGCGAGAATTTAAAGGCAGGAAAAACTGGTAGTAATAAGCTAACTGCTTAATTTTTTATTGATATTCAGGCATTCACTTCGCCACACACATTTAGAAGAATCACAGAAACAGTTATAGCCTGTTTTAAAACAGGGAAAATCTCCCTGGCTCTTCTGAATCTGGTGAACGAATTTTACGCGGTCATATTTGCCGGTTGAAGGCGGTTTCTGAGTGGATTTTTCCCTTGTGTGTGCGGGTGCCATGGCACGTTCCCCCCTCAAAAAGTAATGTGGTGTAATGATGATAATCCTATTGATGGCTTACTTAGTATTATAATACAAAAAAATCTGAAAATGGTAATTTTTTGTTCTTTGTAAATAAATTTTTAGATACATTCAGGTATAATGGTAAACAACTCAGTAAACATACTCGTAATCTCTTGATATATAAACAGATAGTGCATATCACCTCACCTGTTATATCTATGACAATTCTAAACAGTTGGATTTGACAATTTATGCTGTCTAACAAACAA
>CBDVBE010000435.1:0-5277 GCA_965372145.1 uncultured bacterium
GATGATTCCATACTGTGGAACTGCCGAATTAGCATTAGATACCCTGATCGAACAAAGGAAACATTCAATTTTATAGGAGTACAACATTTAGTTTTCATCATATTCCATAGTATACCAAATAATATAAATACCAACTACGACACTTTTAATAAAAATCCTATTTTTACACAGATGTTTTAAAAATAGTTATCGTATGATATGATTAGTTTACAGTACGGACATAGGGCCTTATTTATATTAGTAAGACTCTATGGAAAAGTGATACCTTATCTATAGCATTCAGTAAAATTGTCCACATATTTGTCAGTAAAACTCTCACCTTTTTTACGGACTTTATTGAGCAGGGCACTTGTGCGACAAAAGCGTTTCAAAATGAAACAAAGTCGTTTGGGGAATATCAAAAAGCGTATCTGAAACATCGATTTGCTTACCAGAAATAAGGATTTGCTTACCAGAAATAAGGATTTGCTTACCAGAAATATAGATTTACTTGCTTGAAATATCAATTTGCTTAGTTGAAATAAGGATTTGCTTGCCCAAAATGGGGTTTTGCTTACCTGAAACAATGATTTGCCTATAAAAAATATTAAAATGCTTATTCAACTTGATAAGGTTTAATAATTCAAGGTTTAGAATGACGAACTTATAAAAAAAGGGTGCACTTTTCAGCGCTCCCCTTTAAAAATCAATAGTAATCAAGTAAAAATTAAACGACGGGTGGCACAGACTAAATCACGGTGTGATGCTAAAAAATACTATAGCTTGTACCATTTAACTTTGCGGTTCATGTGCGCTTTAACTAATTGAGTTATACCGTTATTCCCACAATATTTCTAGTAAAGTCATACGGTACAGGCTATAGTGTGGCCTGGATCTGTGATCCAGTTTTCTCTACAAATCCTGCTAAACAATTCCAACCCTCTGCTTTTGAGGATTATCAAGCTCACGATTTCACCTTGAATACCTCATAGGCCCACACGATGCAAAACGCTGCCAACACCAGCCAAATTGTGATAATTACCGCGCCTGCAACCCAGCTCACAGGTTTTCCATTCCGTATAGTTTCCTGTGCCCGTGCTCGACACTCCGCAAGAACTTGATGAGGAACCAACCTGATAGCAAAGGCAATGCCTATTGGTATCAGAATGAGATCATCCAGATAGCCCAGAACCGGCACAAAGTCTGGGATCAAATCAATGGGGCTGCAGGCATAAGCGACGATGCCTGCAACGAGAAGCTTTGCATACCATGGTGTTCTCGGGTCACGTGCTGCAAGGTAAAGAGCAAAGGTCTCCGCCTTGAGATGACGTGCATGTTGTTTTAGTTTCACTATTATCTATCGACAGGTGTACCGTAGGTAAGCTTCAAGAATTTGTATTTAATCCGTTTAGTTAACAGGTCATCTTCAATAGCGCCATTTTCAATATCATGCCGTACCTGTTTGAAATATTCAATTGCCTCTGATAAATAGTCGGATTTAAACGTCACATTATCCTGCTCTAACAGTTTGATCGTTTCTTTAAATGATACGGCGAAATCTTTACGCACATACTTCTCGCTGTTACGGATCTGTACTATAGCTTCGGCGAGACCTTTTTGAATCGTGTAATTGAGCAATAGCGGCGCAAAATTTTTATCATAATCGGGTTTTCCTGAGCTGACCGGGATGTCTATATATTCTCTCGTAGTGCGCGGGGTCATTCGGACGGGTTCAACATAGTCAACATTGACTTCCAGGTCCTTACGGCGTGACGGCCTGCCTTTCAGGTCAAAGATAATACTTTGCTTTAGTCCGGCCGAAAGGTTACCGACAATGATTTTATCATCTTTCATGGTGCCGCCGTACACATTTACTATTGTAGTGCTTGACGGGGTAATAATTTCAAGGGTAACCTCCTGTACACACGTTTCAGTAATCCGTCTGATTTCATCAGTCACCACTTTCGTCATGGTGTTGATCTCTTCCTCTTCAATAAAGTAAGCGCGGCCACCTGTTTTTTCAGCACACCCGATGAGAAAATCCTCATTATAGAATCGATCGTACCCGATGGTAGTGATGTGAAAATTGTACTTGCCCGCAAGAGTTGTTGCCTGGGAGAGAAGTTTACCATAGTCGGTGGTTCCCTGATTCGGGTTACCGTTGGTTATAAGCAGCACATACTGGCCGGAAGAGCGCTGTCCCTTGAATTTACCGAATTGTTCAGCGCCTTTTTTCAGTCCTTCAGAGAGATTTCGCCCTTTCTCGTATTTTATCCGGTTGATAGCACTGGCCGCACTCCGCCGGTTATTCTGATTAAGAGGTTGTAAAGAGAATACTTCGCGGGCATATTGAGAGTAGGTGATGAGACCAAACATATCCTTGTCGGAGAGCAGATCAACCACTGTTTTTGCGGATACTTTTGCCTGCTGAATCGCCGCACCTTCCATCTTGATTGAAGCATCGATAATTATAACGACCTGTATAGGATAGCGGTCTGCCGGGAGTGCTGTAGGTGTTTCAATAGTCAATCCACAGGTTATTGATTCGTTGGAATCAGACCAGGCGGTATACATCAGGCCGCCCTCCAGCGTAAGTTCTTTTAATTCTTGGCTGTTTGCAGAAAGAAAGCAGAGGGAAACAATTAAACTCAATACATAGAGCGTGGAATGTTTTAGTCTCGTTTTCATGGTAACCTCATCAGGTGAAAAAGAGTGTAAACGTGCTATGTACAAAATATACATGTGTGAAGTTGCAGATGAAAAAGATTCCTCAATAAATACGGGATCCTCCTTAATTTTTATTTTGTCGGAAAATGGTTTTTGGTATTGGTCAGGGAGTCGGAAGTATCAGAGGACCTGACCTCTATACGTAAGAATCAATAGCTTATAAGAGTAGGCGGGATTTTAATATGATACCAAGTTGGAACCCTAAAGGACTAAAGTAATGGAGTATTGGAGTGTGGCATTTTATAGTTTTTTATCCATTACTCCATCACTCCATCACTCCAGTACTTCATAAAGTGTGTTAAATGCATAAATTCAGGTATCATAGCAAAATCCCGGAGATCGGGAGTCCTGAATATATACGGGAGGTGTTATAGCATTATCATAGTGAAAGAAACGACAATTGATGTTCGTCTTTTAATCTGTCACCACACCCGTCAGGGTGCCGGCTGGTTGACAGAATGGGATTCCTCAATATCATTAAGGAATTTTAAATAGCTCGTATACTGTCTGGTAAATCTATTGATAATAAAATTACTGCCTATTCTCATGAAAATAATTTCGAGGCTGTAACGAAAAGCCCGTCTGAAATTCCACACCAGAGAATCAAGAAGTATGTTGAAAGAGAAGTCAAGTAGATTAATGGCCGTTCTCCGGACAGAATAGAATCGCCTATATGCTTTAACCGTTTCTTCCTGCAGGCGAACGGCAGTCAGGTTTTTTGGCTGGAACACAGCATACATGCCGTCATAGTAGTCCCAGTTTTTATGGTACAGCCGTTTCTCCGCAACAATTTTATCGTATATCCGGGTGCCGGGAAACGGGGTGAGAATCATGAATTGCACCGTGTCAATCTCATGCTTCAGTGCAAAATCGACGGTGTCATGAATGGTATCCAGCGTATCATTGTCCTCACCGAACATGAACATACCATGGATTTTTATACCATACGTATGAAACATACGAATAGAGTCTTCGACATCTTTTTTTGTCTGCGATTTCTGCAGCGCTTTAAGGGTCTCATCACTGATTGATTCAAAGCCGACATAGACGCGTTTACATCCGGCCCTGGCCATTTTTGCGAGCAGGTCGGGTTGTTCCGCCATGTCAGAGCGGACCTGGGCATCCCAGGTTATCTCAATCTTCTGCGCAAGCAGGGTGTCACAGAGCTCATCGATACGTTCTCGGTTTGTAGTAAAATTGTCATCATAAAAGAAGAATTGACGGGTTTTAAAGATGGACAATGCATGTTTAATTTCCTCAATAATTCTCTCAACTGACTGCATGCGGAATTTTCTGCCGAAAATTTTAGTAACGGTGCAGAAGTTACAGTCAAAGGGACAACCACGGGAAGTCATAATCGGAATAATAGAGAGGTTTTCATATCCTTGTAGAAGGCGGAAATTAATGAGTGGTAAACTGTTCATATCCTCAACCGGTTTCCCGGTAATAATTTGCTCATTCACGTTTCCTGCGACAACATCTGCAATAACATCTTCTGCCTCTCCAATCACAATATGATCAGCGACATCAGTAAATTCATCGGGTAGTAATGATGGATGGATACCACCAATGATGATACGTGATTGCGGATAGATCCGCCTAAACTGCGCGGCAAGCAGTTTTGCTCTGCTTGCACTGACCGTTAATGCCGAGATGCAATACACGTCGGCATGCACCTGAAACAGATCAATATGTCTTCCAAGAATATGCTCATTCAGAATAGTGACATCGTATCCATTGTTGTCAAGAATCGTTCCAAGATACAGGACACCGGTAAGCGGGAGTTGCATGCAGTTCTCAAAGACGTTTGAGGTGTTTCCCATAGGTTCAATCAATACGACGGAGGTTTTTCTCATCTGATTCTCTCCGCGATAAGGATGCTCAATCCCACAAGAATGAAGACGATCCACCAGAACTGGCCGCCCAGTGAGAATACGACAAAGAATACTGCTGAAATAGAGAAAAACAGAAGACCGAGAAGGAGGAACGCGTATTTTTTTCTTGAGAATAAAAACATTGAAACGAACGAGAGGCCGAGTGCTGTAATGAAGAGGGGCCATAGTAATGTAAGATGAGCCCATGAGGTAAAGTTACAGTAGAGCGCGATGGTGGTAAAGCATGCAAGGTAAACCCCAAGACCCAGAAATGAAGGCTCCCGCCTGTTTCTGCGAAGAAAGATACCGATAAATCCAATGGCAAGGATTGCCACCAGTACCGGCCAGAATTTATATACAACCGGTCTGCCGAGAAAGGCGTCTACCGATAGCAGCAGGCCTATACCTATAAGTAAAAGAGCAAATCGTGTATAGGTTTTCGTGTTCTGATTTTCACTGAAGAATGTCATAGGATGAATACCTTTTTATTGAAACAGGTAACCGATACATGGATACTAGAAAAATAAGATGACTCTCCTCAAGATATGTATTATAAAAAAAATATTCCTGCACTACCTCCTCAAGTAGTTTTCAGGAGCAGAGTATTTGTATTTCCTTGGTTGCTGTAATTATGTTATTATTACCTGAGTTGAGCGATTCTATGTGGGAAAAGAGTGTGTCAGGCTTGCCAGTATTG
>CBDVBE010000436.1:0-5277 GCA_965372145.1 uncultured bacterium
CAGGGAAATATGTAATAGATCCTGACCTCTGCATTGCATGCGGCGCCTGTGTGGCACGGTGTAATCAGGGCGCGATCACGATTGTTCAGAGGATTATTCGTTTTATTGAAGGATTGTTTAAAAAATAGAACTACGATGCAATTTAAATGTACGACTTATGGAGCTGATGATGAAGTATAAAGAGATAAAAAAGAAAACACAAGTATTTGTAGTCATTGCCGGTTTGATCCTGTCGGGCATAGGGTGCTCCGACAGTATTGACAAAATCATGGTGCAGTCATCGGATGGTTTTAAATACCGGATTGACGCAATGAAATGCTTTCAGTGCGGGGTGTGTTATGATGTTTGCCCGAGGAATGCGATAGAAGAAAAAAAGGTTGATGGTAAATTTATATATATAATAAATACGGATCTTTGCGATCTTTGCGGAGATTGTATAAAAGAATGCCCTAATGGCGGTATACAGAAGGTGGAGAGATAACGGTTATGTACTTACGGAAAAATGTACTGCGAACTATAACAGTCGGTCTGTTTTTAGTGCTGTTTATCACCGGGATTTACAGTGCTGCGCGGCAAAAGTTTACTGTTTTTTCAAACCATTGTGTCGGGTGTATGGATTGTATCAAAGTGTGTCCAAAGGATGCGATACATATTGTCCGCGGAAAAGCGGTTATTGACGCTGAAAAATGTATCGGCTGTAAAATATGTTATTATATCTGTTCATTTGGAGCTATTAAATGAAAAAATCCTGCTGGTTTATTGGTATTATTCTGGGTTTAAATATCTGTGTTACTATGCAGTGTGATTTCAGTCCTACTGAAGGAACCTATCTGCAGGTATATGAAAACCAGTGTATGGGATGTGGAGATTGTTCCGGCGTGTGCGATGCGGATGCAATAAGGATAATTAATAATAAGGCGGTTATTGATCCGACAAAGTGTGTTGAATGTGGAAAATGTGTTGAGATTTGTCCGGTAAATGCAATCCATTAAGAATAATAAAAAAACAATGAAAAATAACATCACTATACTCTGTTTATTGTTAACGATACTGTCGGTTGAAGCTTCAATACAGTTTGACGGTACAGCGTATTATACATTTGCCCAGAATCCGGACAGCGGTAAGGATTTACAGCATATTGTCAACCTGGGTACGGATTTTTCCGTAATACATCCGCTGAATGAAAAGCTTGATTTCTCTTTTAATCATTTCATTAACGGGATAGTTAAATCCGTGCTTCTTCCGGAGCAGCAGTTACCCATGACAAATCATTTGTCCGGAGGATTGGAATTATCGGCGTTTGGAAACCTCTATGTCGGCTTTAACAGCAACATGTTTGGTTACAGCAGGAATATTACACCTCCGTTTCTTTCTTCGGATCAGCGGATGGCTTCAACCTTGTTGAACAATGGCGTTATGCACTGGCAATTGGAGAAGAAAGTTATCGATATCGATGCATCGGTGAATTATTTCATTCATGAGTATGAGCTGGAGTGGAAAAATCCCGCTCTTGCGGAATTACAGGGTGAGAATCCTGATGGATCATCGGGGGAAGATGTTGATGTATGGGTGAAAACATTAGCGCGTTGTAAATTCGGTAAAGGATTTAATGCAGAGCTAAAGACAGGATTTAAAAGTGATCTTGAAGAGAATGACTGTTATAACTGGGATAATCATCATGTAAGAATAGGCGGGAATCATGTTTTCGGCAGGAAAAAATTGTTTCTGGACTGGTATATCGGTGAGCGTTATGTAAAAAGCGAAGCAATGTTTTATAAAAATTATGTTGATGGTTTTTCAACGGAGCTCTTTGTTCACCCGGTAATAAGCCTGATGAGAGGAGTGTACCTTAAGGGGGCAGGCGCGCTTGAGTTTACCGGATTGACAATGAAACAGAGGTATGATATAGGATTTCAGCGTACCTGGAAAAACAGGTCTTTGATTTTAATGAAAGGCTGGTGTAATTTTGGAGGGTTATTTCCGCGTATAGGTGCAAAAATTAACAGTAGAATCTGTATTAATAAGTTCAGTATGGTTCCTTCGTTTGAACTGGTGTGGAGAGCAAAAACCGATGATGAAATTGAAAAATCACCGGGTGCGTTTTCGTTCAGTAGAACAATTACGGCATTGGAAACGGATGTGAAGATTTTTAAAAGCGCGGAACTGGTAACCGGTTTCAGGTATTTATGGTTTCAGAACCTTGATCCCTATACTAACAGAGGAACTGTTTATCTTGGTATACGGAAGTGGTAGTATGTCGTGTGTTACTATCTCCGGTAATAGAGGAAGTGTTGAAGGCGTGTTTTGAATGATTGTGGTATTGGTGACAGGTCCAATACAATAAAACTCTGTTTCATAATGCAGACGCCGTTATAACAGGGACATATGTAAAACCAAGGTGATTAATGCTATGCTGCCTGATATTTATCATTATATCGACTATCGACGATACCTTGTGGACGTTTCTAACGAACTCCACCGGAAGGATGAAGAGTTTTCATTCCGCAGCTTCGCCCGTTTAGCCGGTTCTACAACCCCTAATTTCCTCCAGTTGATTCGTGATCGTAAATTGAATATTCATGAAGATGCTATTGATGCAATCGCGACGGCAGTGAATCTAAAGAAAAAAGAGGCTGAATTTCTCAAAATATTAGTCAATTTTGATCAGGCGAAAACTCACCGTGAAAAGGATGTTTTTTTCAGGAAGATATTGCAGAAGCGGGAGTACAAATCCATTAAGACATTAACAAGAGAGCAATATGAATTCTTTTCCCACTGGTATATTCCTATTATCAGAGAGTTGGTAGTTCGTTCTGATTATCCTGGAAATTCGATATGGATAGCAAAAAAGGTTAAGCCACCAATATCGGAGAGTAAAGTACAAAAAGGCATTATGCTTCTTTCAAAGCTTGGACTTGTAAAAAAAGATACGGTAAACGGTAAGTGGAAAATGGTTGATCGGGTAATAAGTACGCGTGCTGAAGTTATGTCAATGGCCATAGTGAAATACCATCAGGATGTAATTGCACTGGCAGGGGAGGCTATTGAGCGTTTTGCAAAGCCTGAGAGGGATATCCGTTCGGTAACTATTGGTCTGTCGCCGGAAGGTGTGAAAGAAGCCAAAAAACGTCTTGAGGCATTCTGGAAAGAGATGCTTGATTTTGGCGGCAAACAGAAGAATGTTAAACGTGTATTTCAGCTTAATACTCAACTGTTTCCTCTCTCCGATGAGGATTAGAGCATGATACGTGGTATACCATATTCGATGCGATTGTTTATTTCAGTGCGATTGGTTATTATAGTACTCATCCTTACACTTATTGCCTGTTCAATCGGGCAGCAGGCCGGTGGTGCCGGCGCGGGTAATCCCGCAACCCTGGCTGTTATTGCAAATGGTATGGATACGACTTCCCCGGGGAGGACATCGTTATATCAGGCTGATTGTGCGCCGGAGTTCAATACAGTAAAAAGCGGTATTTCTCACCCGCGTGATACGATAGATGTTATCCTGCCGATTGAAGATTCCAGTAGTACGCGAGTTGATGTGAACGGCGTTTATATTGCGTCGCAGTGCGCCTCTTTTCCTATACCGGCGGGCGTAAAAATTCCTGATGATATTAAAGAACCGCTCTATTGTGATTCGAATTTACTGGTTCTCGACGGCCCCTTTATTTTTGATGTGTTACGGGGGACCTCTTTGCCGGATATCGATTTTCATTTACCGGATGGAGTATACGAATATATTAATCTGTGTGTCGCTCCGTATGATGATACAACAGGGAGCGTCGTGGACTCAATTCTTAAGGGGTATGAGATAATCATTACCGGTACCTTTACCTATGAAGATACCCTGAGGAAAATCGGAATCTATATTCTCTGTGACGAGCGGTGGACTTTTCCGGCGGTTGACGGCGGAATTGAGTTATCCGATGAAGGTTTTGTTGAGCTCCTCATCGGGCTCGATGAGCAGGCCTGGCTTGACAGTCTATGTATTAACGGGTGCATTAAAAAGGGAGATATCTTTTTTGATGATGAAGGAAATCTTAGTATACTCGATGATCCTTCAGGCCAGGGGCCTGATGCCCGTCTCTGTAAAAAAATTCGTGACAATATTGCACGCTCCGGGGTGCTTAGATGTAGAAAATAAAAGGTGTAGTTCAATACGGATACTATGAATTCATCCGCCTGTTTTCTTTACCTGATATGACAATATTTTTTTATGAGTTCACGATCACTTGAAACAACACGAATGAAATATATCCCCTGTGAAAGAGAATTATTGTTCACCGAATACCTTTGTATACCTGAAGAAGATAAAATTTTTATCGTGTTTCCCGCTGCATTGCATAATGCTATTTGATAGGTATCCTTAAACGGAACATAAAAAGTAACCATAGAGCCGGTTTTTTCAAAGACAATATCTTCGACTCCGGTTATCCCCGGTTTGTTCGGATTAATTGCCGTGTTCTCATAGTCAATAGTAAGTTTCGGTCTGAATGACTTTTTATCTTCAGCACAATCCGATGAGTGTATACGCGCGCCTTTATAGTCAGTTTCCGACTGGAATTTCAGCATAAAACCGTGATTTTCAGTGCCGTTTTCAATAATATCCTTTATTACCGGCGTAACATCATAATCTTCCCACACAGGAGTCTGCGTATTGCTGCTTTGATCAACAGCATTGGTTGAATCAAACTTTGGTGCTTTCAACCAGATTATATTTGACGCATTCCATGCCTCGGTAATTTTATAAACTGCTTTTGGCGCATTGACCGGATCGCCGCTGCCGAGGGAGATTCCCTGATCAAATACATAAAATGAAAGAACAGCTTCTTTTATTGATACACCTTCCGGAATGGTTGAAAGGTTGAATTTAATGACCGCCCGGGCCAAAGGATAGCTTCAGCAGGACTCCTTGTGCACGCGTAATTCAACATTATTCTCAAAATTTGAACTGGGGACATAACTGGGGCTGACAGTATAATTACTTGTTCCGATATATGAATCACTGCATCCGGTATAGTCGTTCAGGCCGTTTTGCAGAACAAGAGTATTTTCGTCTGCCTGAACAGTATACAGTATACTGAGAAGTGCGATAATTGCACAAATTCTGAAGTGTTTCATAAAACCTCCCTTTGAGAAATTGGTACAATAATGGTAAAACAAGTTTATAATTATATTCCATTTTATCTGTAGAGGTAATTGCAAAAGTCTTGAAAATCGTTTAAAAGTGTCATTGCGAGGAGTGAAGCGACGAAGCAATCTCCTACATATCAA
>CBDVBE010000437.1:0-5269 GCA_965372145.1 uncultured bacterium
ACCCGGAAACCGTGACCACACTGTGAGGGGCGCCAATGGGACAGGCTCTAAGTAATATACTTAGTTTTCCCGAAATGTATAGAATAGATTATTCCAACTTCAGAAGGTGTGTTATTAGAAGATTTCCATTCTCAATATTTTACACAATCGAAGATGATAAAATTGTGATTCATTCTGTTTTTGATAATAGGCAGGATCCGAAAAAAAAGCCCTAACAAACGCATGCACTTGACCGGCAAGAACAGAGCACGGAGAATATCGGCAAGTGATGCTTAGCGTTAAAATGTCCTAAATAAAACCTTTACAGGTATACCAACTACTCCGAAAGAACCATTTACACCTTGGCCCAACTCGTACCGGGCTTCTCCAGGCTGTAATACACCTTAATATCTTCCAGCTCATCAAATATCTGCGGGACTACCTGCATATCCATGCCAATTTTGATTTCATCCTCTTTAATCGTCTCACCGATCCAGGCTAGAATCCGTCCGGTCTCCTCCAGATCTGCCACCCCGACGATATAGGGAGCCAAATCTTCGAATCCTGTTGGTGCGGAAACGATTTTAGTAAAAGTATGCAGTGTAGCTTTCCCGCTTATTTCAAAAAATTCAAAATCACCACTCATGCATTCTACGCAATCCGCTCTTGGCGGGAAAGAGGTTGCGCCGCATTTTTTACAGCGGGAACCCATAAGATGGCCGTCTTTTAAATGTTGTGCAAACTCTGTCACCTTTGTAAAGGGTGAAAAATTGACTTTACCGAACCATTTAAACATATCCTAATCCTCCCTCTTTAATACTTGAACAAAGGTGTACTGCCCGATCCCGCCGACATTATGGGTAAGACCGATATCTGCATCGGGAACCTGGCGCTCGCCGGCTTCCCCTCTCAGTTGTTTACTGATTTCTGCGGTCATGGACACGCCGGTGGTACCAATCGGGTGTCCCTTTGCTTTAAGGCCGCCGTCAACATTCACCGGAATTTTTCCATCGATATAGGTCTGGCGATCTTCAATAAACCTGCCGCCGTCACCTTTTTTACAGAAGCCAAGGTCTTCATAGGCCATGATCTCGGCAATGGTAAAACAATCGTGTACTTCAGCAACTTTGATATCCTCAGCCTTGACACCTGCCATTTCATAGGCTTTCTGAGCAGATTCCTGGGCGCTTGGAATGCCAAACAGGTTGGGCCTTCTCAGCACGGACATACTTGCCGTTGCACAACCCATGCCTTCAAGCCAGACAACAGGTTTTTTGCATATTTCCTTTGCCCGATCTTCATTTGCAAGAATAACGCATGCTGCGCCGTCAGCATTGACACAGCAGTCAAACACCTGCAAAGGAGCGGCTACCATATCTGAAGCACGGGCCTTCTCCATAGTGATCTCTTTCTGGAAAAATGCATATTTATTTTTAGCACCGTAAAAGTGGTTTTTTAATGCAACTTGCAGGAGTTGCTCATGGGTAGTGCCAAATTCATGCATATGCCGCTGTGCAAAGAGTGCATAGTATCCGGGAAAGGTGGTACCGAAAATCGATTCCCACTGTACTTCACCGACCCTTCCCATAAGCGCAAGTATTTCCGGTGTTTCCAGCTCAGTCATTTTCTGGCACCCAATCACCGCTATAATATCGTGAACACCTGCTTTAATAGCCATCCAGGCAGTGCGAATCGCTGCACTCCCGGATGCACAGGCAACTTCTGTAAGCCACGTGGGCTTGGGAATAAGCCCCAGGTACTCCTGAATTACCCCGGGAAGAGAACGCTGCTTATGATATTCAGGAACAGACCCGATAACCGAAGCATCCAGATCCTCCTTTTCAATTCCGGCATCTTCCATTGCCGCCCTGTATGCCTCAAATGCCAGCTCCTGGACCGTTGCGTCGCTTCGCCGCCCGAAAACACCATGTCCAATGCCTATTATTCCAACTTTACTCATAGTTTTTTACCTCACTATTATTAAAATTCACATTTCTATCTTTACGTTTCAGTTTACCGATGGAATTTAAAATCATAATTTCCAATATTCAAATCACCAAATTTCAAACATACCGTCGCTACAAATATTCACAGTAAAGTTTTGTTTTTTTTTTGATCTTTGATCCTTGTTCTTTGATCTTTATTCTTTATTCTTTATTCTTTTAAATATATTGCCCCCCATCAACCTTGACCACCTCACCGGTAATATGGCGCGACCGGTCAGAGCAGAAAAATGCGACCACTTCCGCACACTCTTTTGGTGTTGCTATCCGTCCGAGGACCGTTTCATCGACTGCCTTGTTTAAAAACTCGGGGGGAATATTTTTTGCCATCTCGGTCATGACCATACCGGGTGCAATGACATTAACATTCACGTTGAATTTCCCGAGCTCTTTTGCAAGAGCCTTGCTCATGGCAATCTCTCCACCCTTTGATGCTGAGTAGTTGGTCTGTGCGAATTTACCACGCAGCCCGTTGATTGAGGAGATATTCACTATCTTACCGCTCTTCTGATCTTTGAACACCATGGCAGCGGCCTTATTATAATTGAAATACCCCTTAAGGTTTACATTGATTACCGTATCCCACTGTTTTTCAGACATTTTCCAGATGACACCGTCCCAGTTAATACCGGCATTGCAGACCATTATATCCAGCCGGCCAAACTCTTTAATAACTGTTTGAACCATATTCTGGGCATCATCATAACTCGAAACATCCGCTTTGACAGCCAGGCCTCGCCGGCCCATTTCTTCAATTTTCGTAACGACCTCTTTAGCTTCAGTATCATGACGTCGATAGTTTATTGCCACGTTACAGCCTTCCTGCGCCAGGGTCAGTGCTATTTCAGTACCGATACCCATACTGCCGCCTGTAACAACGGCGCTTTTCCCTTCAAGACCTAGGTCCATATAAAATTCCCTCCGTTTAAATAGGGCTATAGTATAAAAATGTTTTTATTTCTTAAATCTGATTTCCCTGGAGTGTTGGAGTACTGGAGTACAGGGAAAAAATTTTTATTTTTATATCTTTTACAGTACTCCATCACTCCATTATTCCATTACCCCATTCTTATTCGTCCTTCCATTCCGGAGGCCTCTTTTCCAGAAAAGAGTTGATCCCTTCCACAGCATCCGCCGTGTCCATAAGATCTTCGAGATAAAGGCTTTCCAGTCTTCCGATGAGATTTTTATACTGCTCGGCAATAACCATTCTGCAGCCCTTATGAGCGATCCGGATTGACGATGCGCTTTTAGGTAAAAACTGTTTTTCAAAAAAATTGGAAACAACTTCATCCAATTGATTCTTTTCAACAACTTCGTTGACCAGCCCATGGTTGAGCAGATGTTGAACACTGAACTGTTCCCCGGTGAGGACTATCCTTGAAGAGAATACTTCGCCACATTTTAAAGGCAAGAGCAAGCTGGCCACAGGCGGCAGAACTCCCAACTGAATCTCAGGCACACCGAATTTCGCGGTTTCATCAGTATATACAAATGTACAGGCAAGGACCAGTTCAAACGCACCGCCCAGACAGAGCCCCGACACTTTTGCCAGGGTTGGGATATTGCATGTTATAATTTCTTCAATGAAATTATGAAAAGCGGGCAGCATGTCGTTTACCTGACCAGGTTTGTGCTCTTCAACACTTGCACCGAAACTGAAATGCTTTCCTTCACTGGCGAAAACAATCAATTTTTTATGATGATTTTTTTCATCCTCCTTGAGTTGTGTTGATATCTCCCGCATCATCTGTGCAGAAAGAATATTTGCAGGACCCGGGCCGAGTATAATTTCTGTTACTGCACCGTCATGTGTTTCTTTTACTTGAATGAGTTCATAGGACATGGCATACTCCTTGATTTATAACACTTTTATCTTTATACTATTTTCCATTTGTCATTTCGAACGAACGTGAGAAATCTTGAGTAAGGTATATTATCGTAGAAAAGATTTCTCGTCGCTTCGTTCCTCGAAATGACATTAAGTGCACTTTTTCCTTTCTATAATTTATAAATCCCTACTTTATTACTCCCTCTCCTGTGAACGGGAGAGGGTGGCAATCCCGCAGTGCGGGATGTTTTGCCTAGAGGGTGAGGGATTCGTTCCTACGGCGTAAAAATCACCCGCTTCTCAAACTTATGCTCCAGGGCCTGCGGAATAATTTCATTTATTGAATCGAGCGGATGTTCCTCAATATTGTCCAGTAAATTTATCTCTTCTTTCAATACTTTATCGAGAACGGCCGGATAATACTCAGGTTTACATCCCCAGTTACCGAACAGGTCCGCATCAAAGGCCATTGCATTGCTTAACCGGATTGTTACTTTCTCCATGGTAAATCCGACGATTGCCACTGTGCCGGCAAAGGAAAGCAGTGAGAATGCCGCCATTTGTCCTGCTGCGGAACCGCTGGTCTCATATACTTTCCACTGGTATTTCGGCAGGCCATTTTCTTTTACCAGGGTACGAACGCTATTCTTAATCTCTTTTTCAGACAGCTCTTTTGAATTAATAGTGTAGTCTGCACCAAACTGTTTGACCCTCTCAAGCTTTCCATCATCGATATCTATTGCAATAACTGCGGCTCCGGCATCCTTAGCAAGCTGAGCCATGTGCACACCGATACCACCGACACCAATTACAATTGCCAGATCGCCTCCCTGTAAATTGCTTCGCACCAGAGACTGGTATGGCGTAGTAACCGCGTCTGCAATGACTGAAAGTTGAGATACTTTGTAGTTACCAATATCATCGGGAAGTTCGCAGAGAAATCGAGCCGGTACCGTGACATGGCTTGCAAATCCGCCGTTAAAATCATTGCCCGGCATTCTCTGACGCCGGCAGACATTACTTCTGCCGTTTTTACACAGGTCACACTCCCCGCAGGGCAGCACGGCCGGAATGATAACTGTTTTGCCGACCAGTTGTTCATACTTGCTGCCGGAAGCAACGACCGTACCGCTTATCTCATGGCCCAGAATCAGCGGCAGCTCGGAATTGGTATTCACCTTCCCGCTTATAAATCCAAGGTCGGTATGACAGAGGCCGCAGCCTGCTATTTTTACAATCGCTTCATCATCCTCAGGTTCCCGTGCAGTAAATTCCCTTTTTTCAAGAGGTTCACCTACACCGGTCAAATAGTATCCATAGGCGTTCATTGGTTCCATAAGTTTATTCCTCCTAAAATAAATGTTTGAAGTATTGGAGTATTTTAGTACTGGAGTGATGTAGTAATGTAAAGAGCTAAAAACTTCTCTCTATTCTTAGATTATTACAATAGTCGAGT
>CBDVBE010000438.1:0-5221 GCA_965372145.1 uncultured bacterium
AAGGTCACAATGTTTATGCGGCTGAAAATGGCAAGAAGGCAATTGATCTTCTGATGATCTATAAGGTTGATTGTATTATTACTGATATTATTATGCCGGAAATTGAAGGGATTGAGTTTATACTCAGATTAAGACAATCGCATATCCCGATTATTTCTATCAGTGGCTTGTCACCTGAAACGATTATTTCAGAATTCATGGCTTCATTAGGCATCATTGGATTTCTACAAAAGCCGTTTAAATCTGAAGATATTTTACAACTGGTTGATAATGTAGAAGAGGGTATAACGCGAAAAGTATAACAGATACCGGTAGTTGTTATGAAGAGGTGTATCAGTATAAGTACTTTGCGTGAGAAATTAATGGAAATAAATGTACATTTTTATTTAATATAAATAAAAATAATGGCATAATTATCATCGTAGCCGTTCACGGCTTAAAATTGGAAATTGGGGAAAACCATGAATACCAAATTTCAAATTTCCAGTTTCAAATTTCAGTGTTCTGTGAACGCTTACTATCATTCTAACGGAGAGTGAGCATGGCATATACAATTATGGTCGTGGATGATTCGGAAACGATACGATCAGTGCTTGAGCGTACAATCGGCATGACAAAATTACCGGTTGATGCGATAATTCAGGCTGAGAACGGTAAAGATGCGCTTGAGAAGCTTGCGGACAACTGGGTCGATATTGTTTTTACCGATATTAACATGCCTGTGATGACCGGTATTGAACTGGTTGATGAGATGAATAATAATCCCGAGTATAAAGATATTCCCGTGGTTATCGTTTCAACTGAAGGCAGTCAGGCAAGAATAGAAGAACTGAGAAGGATGGGAGTTAAAGGATATCTCAGGAAACCCTTTACCCCGGAGAATATACGGGATATAATTATCGAAACGCTTGGAGGTTGGGATGCTGAATAGCGAGATGAAAGAGACGATTGTTGAAGTCATTGGCCGGATTCTGAGTGAGAGTGCATTTATTTTCGTTGATCCGATTGAGGAAGAGAATATACCGGCAATTGATCAATGGGAACCGGAAGGCGTTTCACTCAGTTTCAATGGCCATAAGAAAGGAATGCTGTCATTATGTGCATGTGATAATTTTCTGCGGAATGCGGCGGCAAATATGCTCGCCATTGATGAAGATAGTGATGATGCAGGTGTGAAGGGGATGGATGCGCTTAAGGAAATATTGAATATAATCGTCGGTAATTTATTAACCGCGCTCTATGGGACTGAAGAGGAATTTGACCTGGGTATTCCTCAAAAACTCTCTTCTGAAAGTATAATTACTGACTATAAGGAAGAGAATGCCATCTGGCTGGAAGCAGAGGGAAATCCGGTACTGTTTTTGATTGATATTAAGTGAGTTGTTATTGGATTGATGAAATGGTTGAGTAATGGAGTGATGGAGTGATGGAGTAATGGAGTGATGGAATATGAGGAAGAACAGGAATCGTGGATATCAAAAATTACGGGTATGGCATGATGCTATTGAATTATATCATCAGACATATCTTGTTTTTTGTGGATTCCCATATGGTGAAAAAAGGATTTCTTCACAGCAAATTGCTTCAAGTGATTCAGTACATCGAAATATTGCAGAAGGTTATTGTAGACGTTCGATTAATGAATACTTAAGGTTTCTCTATATTGCACTTGGTTCTCTTGGTGAGTCGGTATCAGGCCTCCATACATATAAGAAAACTAAACAGATATCAGAGAAAGATTTTCAGAAGTTAGATGAATTAGTTTACAAGTTAGAAAACGGATTACTTAAACTTGTAGAAAGCTTAGAAAATAAAAAGGAAAGCAATGAATGGATAGACCATTTAGTTGTCAAAGAGAGTAATGCAGTTTATGGAGTAAATTAACTTGGTATTCCATTACTCCATTACTCCAGTACTCCATTACTCCGGTACTCCGGTACTCCGGTACTCAAAGGTAAACACATGATAAAAGTCCTTGTCGTTGATGATTCTGCTGTTGTAAGACAGATATTTACCAGGGAGCTTTCAAAAGTTTCGGATATTTCTGTGGTAGGCTCCGCTCCGGATCCCTATATTGCACGGGATAAAATCGTGAGTCTGAAGCCTGATGTTCTTACACTTGATATTGAGATGCCGCGTATGGATGGAATTACTTTCTTACGGAAACTTATGCAGCATTATCCGATTCCGGCAATTATCGTCAGTTCGCTTACCCCAAAAGGAGGTGAACTGGCTATGGAAGCGCTGGATGCAGGCGCTATCGATGTGATATGTAAACCGGGAGCCGCCTATACTGTGGGAGATATACTCCCCGTGCTGTGTAATCAGATTCGTGCTGCTGCGAGAGTAAATTTTAAGAGGGTGGAACGTGCACGGCAAAATATCAAACCGGCACGGAAACAACGTTTATCATTAACGAAAACAACCAATAAAATAATCGCAATCGGCGCTTCAACCGGCGGTACTGTTGCTATTGAAGTTGTGCTGACCAGATTACCGCGGAACGCACCCGGAATTTTGGTTGTCCAGCATATGCCCGAGAAGTTTACAACAAGTTTTGCCAAGCGCCTTAATGACAATTGTGAGATTGAAGTGCGTGAAGCAAAAAACGGCGATTCAATTATGCCGGGTGTTGCACTGATAGCACCTGGGAATTTCCACATGGTGGCTAAGAGAAGCGGTGCCCGGTATTATGTACAGGTTAAAGATGGCTTGCCGGTGTTTCATCAGCGTCCGAGTGTGGAGGTTATGTTTAATTCCGTTGCAAAGTATATCGGTACGAATGCCGTGGGAGTAATACTCACCGGCATGGGAGCTGATGGCGCCCAGGGTCTCCTGGAAATGCGGAATGCGGGTGCACATACGATAGCACAGGACGAACGAACATCAGTAGTCTTTGGCATGCCGGGAGAAGCTGTTAAATTAGGCGCTGCGGAGGAGGTGCTGCCACTTGACCGCATTGCGGAATATGCCTTGAGAAGTGTAAGTAATTAGTGCTTGGCCGAAAACACGCGTTTCCGGACAAGCACTAATTAAGAAATAAACTGCCAATAAAATTGCTAAGGATACACTATAAACAAAAGGAGTGTGTATGGATGTATCATATGTAAACCCGTTTATTAAAGCAACGGTTGAAACATTTAAAACAATGCTGAATCTTGATCTTTCAACGGGAACACCGATGCTGAAGAAAGATGCAAAACATAGTTATGATATATCCGGTGTTATCGGATTGTCCGGCGAGGCACAGGGAATCATTTCAATCAGCTTTCCCAAAGTTCTGGCACTAAAAATTGTTTCAGCCCTGTTAGGTGAGGAGATTAAGATTGTCGGCCCTGAGTTGACGGATGGAATAGGGGAGATAGCGAATATTATCGCGGGAAATACCAAACAGTATTTGACACAGTTTAAACTGTCTATATCACTGCCGAATGTCGTTATTGGTTCCGGCCACCGTATTGAGGTGCAGACAGGAGTGCCGGCAATAATTATCCCGTTGAAATGTAAATTGGGTGAATTCGCTATGGAAATAGCTCTGAAAACAAGGTAAGGAGGTAACAAAAATGAAATTATTACTTGTTGATGATTCATCAACGATGCGAAGAATACAGAAAACGCAACTTGGTAATTTAGGTGTCAATGATATTATCGAAGCGGAAAACGGTCAAGATGCTTTGGCAAAATTGCAAGACAATATGCCCGTAGATGTAGTTTTGCTCGATTGGAATATGCCGGTTATGGACGGCCTGACAATGCTGAAAAACATGCGGTCAAATGCTGCATATAAGGATGTAAAGGTTATCATGTGCACATCTGAATCTGAAAAAGAGAAAGTAATTGAAGCCCTGAAAGCCGGCGCAAATAATTATATCGTTAAACCATTCACCCCTGAAGCCCTTAAAGAAAAGCTCGGTTTATAGTATCGGAAATATATCGGTTGCACGGTGTCGTATAGCGCTAATTGTAATATTGTTAAAGTGAGGTTCGATATGGTGGAAACGGAAAGTGTCATTTCGTGTATAGTCGAAAAAGATAAAATGTCAGCACGTCTGATTCTTAAACCGCAGGTGGACCCTGAACACAAGCTTGCTATAGGTGAAGTAAAGGAGGAACTGAAAAAAACGGGTGTGGAATATGGCATCGAAGAAGGGATTATTGAAGGGGCTGTTGAATTTTATAATGAATATAAGGATGAGGAGGATGTAATTGTCGCTAAGGGGAGTCCTCCGCAACATGGAACAGCAGGCAAGACCGAGTACCTCGTAAAACGGCCGCAAATGGATGTTAAAGTGAATGATGACGGGTCGATGAATTTCCGTGAAGTTAATACCATTACCAGAATTATGAAAGGACAGCCGGTTGTCCGGATTACACCTCCACAGCCAGGGGAAGATGGGAGAGATGTGTTCGGCCATGTTGTTAAAGCACGGGAATATGAAAAGGCACGATTGCCGGTGATTAAAAACACCGAAGTACATCCTCAAGATCCTAACACGCTTGTTTCATCCATGGATGGCTGCGTGGTATTTAAAAAAAGCGGTATAGAATTAACCAATTACCATATTGTACGGGGAAATGTTGATTATTCCAGCGGGAACATCAAGTTTGACGGACCGGTAAAAATTACCGGTGATGTAAAAGCCGGATTTGAAGTACATTCGAAATCATGTATTGAAATTGATGGAACCGTGGAGGATGCAACCATCACCACTGATGGGGATGTATGTGTCAAAGGTGGATTCGTCGGTAAGGGTAAAGGTTCCATCTGTGCTAAAGGGGATGTAAGGCTTCGTTTTGTAAGGAATCAGACCGTTAAAGCAGGAGGTTCGATTGTGGTTGCAAAGGAAGCATTGGAAAGTAAGCTTTATGCGAGGCGAAAGATATATGTCGCGGGTAAAGGCCTGGGAATTGCCGGTGGATACGCTTTTGCAATAGAGGGAATGGAACTCTCGGCTCTCGGCAGTGAGACAGAGGTAAAGACTGAGATTCAGGTGGGGAGCGACCCGAAAATTAAAGATACCATTGATGCACTTGTAGGAGAGATAGAGAATTTAAATACGAAAAGCTCATTACTGCAAAAACAGTTGACAGAGATCGAAATGGCCAAGAAAAAGAGTAAGAATCTCTTCGAACGACTGATAGAGAAAATGGAAAAAGTAATGGAAGCCAAGATGAACCTGGATATGAAAATTGAAGAGCTGAAAAAGAAGAAAATGGAAAT
>CBDVBE010000439.1:0-5211 GCA_965372145.1 uncultured bacterium
TGAATAGTTACCATTTTACAATATATTTAATCATAAGTTGACTTTAACTATATTAAGTATCTATGAAACACTCAATTTTGTACCTGTATAAAAACAGGCTTATATCTAATACCATTTCTATTGCATTTAATGTACTACTTGTATTCACATCTCTCTTTTCCATATCATGTAATGTCCCTTCCGACATCCCGGAATCCAGATACACGATTTTTCCTGCAAACGACACAAATATTCAATACTTCGGCAGATTTGACCTAAGCAACACAGGGAAAGCAGTGTTTGCCTGGTCAGGTTCCAGTATCCGGGCAAGTTTTGAAGGTTCATATTGTGCGATCTCATTAACCCAGATTCCTATTCCCGGGCTTGCTGGAAATGTAAAGTATAATGCCAGCTACTATAGTATTTTCATAGATGATTCCGATGTGCCGGATACTATTCTAAAAGCTGCAGAGGGCAATACAGTATTCGTTCTTGGAGAAAATTTTTCACAAGATAAACATACGGTTACTATTTATAAACGAACTGAACCACTTTGCGGCCGCAGTGAATTACTCGAAATCCATCTCGAAAATGGAAAAAAACTACTGCCCCCACCTTCCCGTCCCCTGCGGAGAATAGAGTTTATCGGTAATTCAATAACCTGCGGGTATGGAAACGAAGGAATGAGCAATGAGAAATTCACCGGAGCAACGGAAAACAGCTATCTCACCTTTGGCGCTATAACAGCCGGAAATCTCAATGCAGAATACACGCTAATCAGTTATGCCGGCCTTGGCGTTCATCTTAACAGTGACTCTTCTACCATCAATACCATCCCTGATAAATACGACAGAATCTGTCCAAATGACAGTACAAAAAAATGGGATTTTTCATCCTGGATACCACATGCTGTGGTGATAAATCTCGGTACTAATGACTTTGGTACCATTGGAGGTATTCCTGATTCCCTGGCATTTATTGCAGCATATGAAGATTTCATTCAGCGAGTCCACACCAATTACCCTGATGCAACTATTTTCTGCATTAACGGCCCCATGCCCGGGTATCCGTATATTGATCCGAACAGCGGCGAACAGATAACATCATTAGATGTACTAAGGAATTATATCAATAAAACTGTCGATAATAGTAAATCTACCGGTATAAATAATATTTATACTTTCTCATTATCAGAAATCGATTCTTCAATTGGGTACGGTGCTGAAGGACATCCCAGTGTGTATCAGCATAGTCTTAATGCTGTGGAACTGACTGCGTTTGTTAAAGAGAAAATGGGGTGGTGAAAAAGCTTATTTTAACTATCCACATTAGCCTTTACCAATTTTACCGATATGCGCATTTCAATTTCCAATTTCCAGTTTCCCCTTCGACAAGCTCAGGACATCGCAATTTCAGCGTTCTGTGAACGCTTACAAATTATCTCCGTTTATACTCCGGATGCGCCACACATCCCACCTGATATGATCCTAAAAACCGGTAATAGGTGGTAATCTCCTGAAGATGATTAACTGCATTCTGTGTGACGATATCATCGATATTTCCCTCAAAATCCAGATAGAACATATACTCAAAATGCCGCCCGGAAAAGGGACGTGATTCGATTTTATACAGGTCCATATCACGGAGTGCAAAAACACTTAATGCTTTAAACAGTGCACCTGGAATATTTTTCGTTGCAAACACTACAGAGGATTTGATACCCTTTCGGGATCGGACGCGAATCGGTTTCTTTGCAAGAATAATAAAACGGGTCCGGTTATTATGGATATCCTCGATTTCTTCTGCAAGAACCAGCATATTATAATCAATGGCAGCCTGCATTGAGGCTATTGCAGCAGCATCATCCAGTTTATCATCTTTAATCTTTCTCACTGCCCCGGCAGTATTCGAAACAGGTATAATCTCCAGTTTCGGATATTTTTTTAAATATTTCTTGCACTGTGCAAGCGCCTGTGGATGCGAAAAGACTCGTTTGATTCTCCTTCGAGAGGTATCTCGATTGGCAATGAGATAATGTGAGACCCGTAAATATATCTCCCCGACAATAAAAAGATCCCCTTCTAATAAGAGATCATAATTCTGGTGGATACTGCCGGCCATGGAGTTTTCTATTGGTAAAATGCCATACTTTGCCTTTCCGGTTGACACGGTATTATACACATCGAGAAACTCTTTTTTTGGAATATATTTTTTATTACTCCCGAAAAACTCTTTTGCCGCTAATTCACTATATGCTCCAGGCTCACCTTGAAATGCAATACTCATTAATGAACTCTCCTTATGCAAATAAGACGGTTACGAAAATAATCACTATCAAGTGAGGTATACATGATTCCCTTTTTTGAACTCGCATGTGCAAATCTATCGTCACCCATATAAATACCCACATGGTCTATACGACGGCCTTTCCTGAAAAACACAAGATCTCCTTGCCGGATACCGTTACGGGTAACGGATGTACCGATTCTTGAGAGTTTTGCTGAAGAGGTACGCGGAAAGGGTTTCCGTCCGAGCTCGGTATATACCCGATAGACAAATCCGGAACAGTCCATTCCTTTTCGTGTAGTGCCTCCATATTTATACCGTACACCCATATATGAATCTACAATACGTTTCAGCTTACTTTCAAAAATTTCATCAGAACTTACTAAACCTGTTTCTTTCTCAGGCTTTTCACCCTGCACTGAAGGTTTGTCTTTCTTGTTTTTCTGATACGAAGGACGCGTATATCTTGCGTGCGGCGACAGACATCCTTGCAGCGTTAAAAATACACACGCTATTATTACATATTCAACTGGGCATCTTATTTTGTTAGTAACTAGTTCAATCATTGGCTAATTAATTTGTGTAAATACCAGACATTCTGATGCACATTCTGACAATAGATACAGTTTATATATCACCAACCGCCATTTGAGATGCAAATGCCAGTTTCAACAAGGTGTCTTCCCGCCTTTGAGGTGCCATAAACTGAACGCCAATCGGCAGATCAGCTTCTTTCCCGCAGGGAACGCTTATACCGGGGATGCCGGCGAGATTCGCCGATACCGTATAAATGTCAGTCAAATACATCTGCAGGGGATCATCACACTTCTCACCAAGCTTAAATGCCGGTGAAGGTGCCACCGGAGATACTACGGCATCGCATTTTGTAAACACATTCTCAAAGTCCTGAGAAATAAGGGTTCTTACCTTTGCTGCTTTTAAATAGTAGGCATCATAATAGCCGGAACTGAGTACATATGTCCCAAGCATAATCCGACGTTTCACTTCTGTACCAAACCCCTCCTGTCGTGTCTTTTTATACATATCGATAAGTGATTTCGGCTTTTCAGCACGTGTGCCATACTTTACTCCATCATATCGTGCTAAATTGGATGATGCTTCAGCGGTACAGATGATATAATATGCCGCAATCGCATACTGAACATTCGGCAGAGAGACATCGACACATTGTGCTCCCGCATCTTTAAGCTTTTCCATAAGATTCTCAATCGCGGTACGGACACTTTCAGAAAGGCCGTCACCAAAATACTCCTTCGGAACCCCAATGATCATACCGTTAATCGATTCGCTATATAATTCAGCATTATTCTCAAACTGTTTTCCGGTACAGGTGGAGTCATGATTATCATCACCGGCGATTACAGAAAGAAGCAGACCGATATCACGTACATCATGTGCAATGGGGCCGATCTGATCCAGAGAAGAAGCAAACGCAACAAGGCCATATCGTGACACACGGCCATAGGTCGGCTTCAGTCCAACTACACCGCAATGACTACAGGGCTGCCGGATCGATCCCCCGGTATCCGAACCTAATGCACAGGGTACAAAATCAGCAGCAACGGCAGCGGCACTGCCACCACTTGATCCACCTGGAATATGATCATGATTGTGTGGATTATGAGTCACACCGACCGCAGAGTTCTCTGTACTCGAACCCATTGCAAATTCATCAAGATTCGTTTTACCGATAATTACTGCACCGGCTCCCTCAAGGGCATTAACAACAGTAGCATTATACGGTGGAGAAAAATCGTTCAGGATCTTTGACGCACAGGTTGTTGGAAAATCGACCGTGCAGATATTGTCTTTTACTGCAATTGGAATTCCAATGAGCGGTCTTTTAGCTTTCTCATCTGCTGATAAACTGTCCAGTTTCCCGGCATGTTTTCGTGCCACCTCAGGTGCAACAGTAATAAAAGCATGCACAGTAGTATCACGAATATTGATATTCTCTATAGCTTTATTAACAAGATCAACACACCGCAACTCACCGGAACAAATCTTTCCGGTTATCTCACTGATAGGTTTATCAAAGAAAGCCACGAATCAATCCCCACATACTTTTTCATTTTTTTATAAGCACTATTCAAACTACTTATCTACTGAGTAGCTTTTACTGTTTTATGTACATATAAAAACGATTATTTATACCAACGGAAAAAATACAAACTCAGAAAAATGCCAATTATCGAAAGTAAACTAAATTTCATCTGAATACCGAATTGCAGTTTAATAGCATCGAGATTAATAATAAGGGGATGCGGGAATCCAATACCAAAATTAATAAAATTATAGGTGAAAAATGTTTTTACTACATTGTTTCCACCGGGTATCATACCAATGAGGGAGTTCAGATAGGAACCAATAAGTATCCCGACAATAACAACTAGTATAAGGGTCGTAATATTTTTTTCCTTTAAACCAATAGCCATAGCAATTCCTTTGTCCTACATGATTGTGTCTATTTATTAATTAAAATACATTATACTATCAATCGGTAAAATGCATTGTTTATTCACTGCCGGGATATTCTTTAAGAACGAGCTTACGGTTAATTTTCTTACCGCCACGTATTACCGAAACACGAACCACATCTCCTGGAAAATAATTAACAAAAAAACCATCAAGGTCAACATGAGACTGAATCCGGCGTCTGCCCATCCGGACAAGAACATCATTCACTTTCAAACCGGAACTCACCCCCGGGCTACCTTGTTGTAAATCGGTAATGACAACACCCTTCGTATGACTCAACCCCAGTGCCAGGGCGATTGACCGGTCGAGATCCTGTACTGAAATTCCCGTCCAAACCGGACGGCGCCTGCCGAATTTGACCAGTTCATTTACTACCCGTTTAGCACTATTTATCGGAATGGCAAAACCAATCCCGATCGAACCTCTGTTTTTCTTGTTTCCGGTATA
>CBDVBE010000440.1:0-5156 GCA_965372145.1 uncultured bacterium
CTAAAGGTCGCCCTATACCTTTTGGGTGTGAACCTTTGAACCCGTGAACGGTTACAAGTTTACAATGCAATAAAAGTCTCTGCAATATAATTATACCATTAGGCTACGACAATTATTGTCGCAATATTAATCTCCTACTCCGGCAATTTAATACTATTCATTTTTAAAACCCTCACCCTTGATCCCACTTCCGTTTCCAGGAGAGTGCAATAATATAGTGTGTAATATTTAATTGCTGGAATAATAATTACCTATCCGCCTCACCGCTTCCTTAAAGCGAAGGGAAGGAGAAAACACCTGAAAAAGCTGGGCTCGATAGACGGAGGTGAAGTTATGGTGAGTAAAGTTAAAAATCTATGCTTACATTGTGGCTATTCATATTAATTACTCTCTCAAGTCAGGGAAAATATATAGATAATCCCCAAAAACACATTAAACAATAATGAACTCTTCAAATCAAAAAATGTCGATCTATTTATGCGAAATTTTATTTTTTTTACGGAATCGAGAAGCCCGTCGTTTGCAGATTTTAATTCTTTTTGAAACCATCTCATTTAAATTTTTACTGTCAGAAACTTCCTTATATGCCTCATCTTTTATTGCCCAAAGTTCTATTAACTCTTTTGATTCCAGAAGATTATCAGCCATTAAAAACCTCCATAGGATTAGCCAGTCTTGGAGTAAAATTGTATCCAGACTCCAAATTTGCAATCATGATTTTCTTTTCTTTATTAATATTTGCCAAATGCCTGTAATTCCAGCTTAATAATACAAAACTACTAAATAATCTAATAAAATACTATTCAGTGGTTAATAATTAAGAAAAATCAACTTTTATCCTCTAACGCAGATAAACTGTTTTAGTCCCGACCTTGCTTCGGGATCCGCGTGCTATGCCTTATAATTCTTAACCAGAAACATCCCCATCCCCCTCAACTCATCCCTTAACCTCTTCGGCTTTAAAACCGTCACACTATCACTCCACCCCAGGACCCACTGTATCAGGTCGATATCAACCGGGACCTCCATGGACAGGACATTTGACGAACTCTGTGATTTTCTTGATATTGATAAATACAAGTATCCTGCAAAAAATGCTAAACCGGTTTCCATCATGACGGATTTGGAGAGAACCGCTGTAAGAAAAGCGCTGGCCAGCTCCTCAAATCTCGATAAAGCCGGTATTGTGAACGAAGAAAAGGAGCTTGCCGGTGAAATTATCAATTTCCTGCATGGCAACAACAGCAAGCCCATGTCTCAAAAGTACTTTTCTGAATTTTCCGATAACGCGGTACCTCTTCAATATCACACCATCAATACAAAATATGTCACTACAGTTAAAACGCTCAGGGAGCATAAATCACCGGCACAGGGATTGAACATACTTCTTTATGGACAGCCGGGTACTGGAAAAACGGAATTTGCCCGCTCTCTCGGCAGGCATCTCGGCCTGAATATCTATGAAATAAAAAATATTAGTGATGAAAACAGGGACGATAAAAATGTAAACATGTTCCGCTATCGCGCCTTAATGGCATGTCAGAGGATGGTGCCAAAGGAACAGTCAGTCATCATCGTTGATGAAGCCGATACGCTGCTGAATGCAATGCCGGCGTTTTTTTCATTTACACCGGTCGCTGAGAAAGGGCAGATAAATAAAGTCCTGGATGAATCCACTGCGTTTATTATCTGGATAACCAACCGGTACGACGGCATCGATGAATCAACGAAGCGGCGCTTTGACTATTCCATCGGTTTTGAAAAACTGACCTTCAAACAGCGCAGGACAATATGGCAGCGTATTATAAAAAAACACCGCGTTGTACGATGTTTTTCATCAGCAGATATAGACCGCCTCGCTTCCCAGTATGAGATCAGTGCAGGCGGTATTGATATTGCCCTCCGTAATGCATCACGGATCTATCGTAAAAGCAGATCCAAACAGGGAATCATGGACATTATAGAGAATATTATCAAGGCCCATATGAAAATCCTCGACCAGAAAGAGACAAAAGAGATAAAAAAAGCAAATAGCCCTGCTTACAGCCTCGAAGGGTTGCATATCAAAGGAGATATTGAGCAGACAATTGCTCTCGTTGACCGTTTTAATGTGTACTGGGGCCTGTTCGGGGATGACATGGACGAAGTGCGCAACATGAATATGCTTCTCTACGGCCCTCCCGGAACCGGTAAAACAGAATTCGCAAAGTATGTCGCCCGCCGTATGAACCGGAGGCTTATTATTAAACGGGCAAGTGATCTCCTCAACATGTATGTCGGAGAAACGGAAAAACTTATTAAGCAGGCGTTTACAGAGGCCCAGCAGGATAAGTCCATATTGTTTATTGACGAGGCAGACAGTTTTTTCGGCAATCGGGAAAACGCTGTGCGTTCATGGGAGATCACGCAGGTAAATGAACTCCTGACAAACATGGAGCATTTCGCCGGTATGCTCATCTGCGCAACGAACTTTAAGGAAATCGTGGATACCGCGGCCATCAGGCGGTTTACTATTAAACTTGAATTTGATTACTGCACACCAGAGGGTGCCGTTACTTTTTATAACCTGTTTTTTTAAAAACTGTTTAAAACACCGCTGTCAAAGAGGGACAAAGCTGAACTAGGCGCGATACCGTGCCTTACACCCGGTGATTTCAAGGTGGTCAACCAGAAGTATTATTTCCTCGATGAAAAGGAGATCAAACATCGTGAGCTGATTGGTGCTTTGAGAGAGGAGGTTGCAAGTAAGAATGGAAATGTGGGGAAGGTGATTGGGTTTGGGAAGGGGTAAATCCGGTGGATTTTAATTTAAAATGGTCATTTAGCAATGCAAAATTAGCATCGTGAAAGAGGAAAAGAAATAGATAAGAAAATCCTTCTACTGAAAGCATGCCACACAGTGGTATTCAGTGTTCAGGATGACACAAAATTGGTCATAGTGTCATTGCGAGTGAAACGCGGCAATCCTATTCTTTTAAAAAGATGAGCTCACTTCTCCAGCACAACAGGATAACAATGACAATATAAAAAGGAAAAAACATGAAAATATTATACATCGACGACATAGAGGAAACGACCCGTTTGATAGCCAAGGAACTGGCTAAAGTAGGGTATGAGGTCCACACAATAAAGGATCCCTGGAAAGCGCTGGAATTTCTCAAGGTGAACAGGGACATTCATATTGTATTAACCGACATTGAACTTGAACCCTTTGGTGGGATTGAATTGCTGATGCACATTATATCGCTGAGGTCTGATATTGAGGTTATTGTAATAACCGGAAACCAGGATGAGGAACATAAAGAAAGAGCTCTGGAGCTTGGTGTTTTTGATTATATCCGGAATCCCTTTTCACTAAGAGAACTTTGTCAAACGTTGGAGCGGTGTAAAAAACAATTAAAAATGTAAAATTAGCAATGCAAAATTAGCACTTGTCAATGCACAAGCATAAAAGATTTCCCGGCTTCACACCACACGAATCTTTTCCATCTTTATGGTCTAACAATCCCAACCGCAACACAATATTGCCGGACAATCTCCACTGCTTTCTCAATGTTCTCCTCGATACCGCACTCCTCTGAAAGTTTTGAGTAAGTGCCTCGCCACGTCTCAGGAGGATCTTCAAACACCGGGGGATAGGTGCTATCATCACGTTTGGCAAATGTAACTTGAGCAATTTTTTCAATTTTGCTTTCCGACATATTCTGTTTGCTTACCATGAGTACCATATCGATAAGGTCTTTGACTCGTGAATTCGGGAAATCACGCAACACAGTATAGGCGTGGAGTTTTTCAGCGAACTGCTGTTCTATGCTGATTACCGGAACCATTGCTCCCGGGATACCGGCAAAGTCAAACCAGTCATTAATGGGAAGTTTCTCGTGTGGTTCGAACCAGGCATCACCGGATGCAATGTCAACACTGAATGCTTCAAAGCGACGGCCTGCCATCCGGGATTCTACCGGGAAACGATATCCTCCATAAGGTGCGTTTGCAAGGTTAAGGATTGTGGGACCGACTGTATACTCGAAAAAATCATGCAAGTCAATCTGAGCCCGGTTATGAAGGAATAGCTGCAGGTCTTCCGGATTGCCCTTCCATACGCCGTCCAGATCGCCGGTAAAAGAAAAATCTATATTCCTTGTTGTCCGGGCCTGATTCAATCGAAGTTCAAGGGTGTATCCACCTTTAGCTATAAGACCCTTAACATGTGTTGAAAATATCCTCGCAAGGAGACGATCAAACGACACCTGTCGCCGTAAACGCACCAATGCCGTGCTGGTTTTTTTCGCGATGCTCTTAAGCCTCTCTTCGAGAGCCATGCGCATCACTGCGGCTGTCGTGTATTTCTTTCTTTCCGGCATTATATCTGCTTCAGAAGATTATCCAGATTTGCCCTGGTTGTTTCCGGAAGGTCCAGCTTTTGTAGTTGATTTTTAAGAAAGTATCCTTTTTTGATTCCATCCCGGAGTGCCTGAATCAGAATTTCCTCTGAAATGTTTCCCTCCCCGATAAGCATAAGGACATTGGGCAGTGGTTTCAGTACATTGTACCCTGTTCTCTGTTCATAGCTGCCAGGCTCAATTCTATGCTTATAAAGAACAAGGACCTTCGGGATCTCAGCAGTCTTCCTGAACCCAGGCGGAACAGTCATGTGAAGCTTAACAGGATTGGCATCACTGATGTCAAACATACTCAGGGCTGTTTCATGAGTATAGACGCCCTGAATTTCTCCTTTACGGTTACGGGACCAGAGCGACCAGAGAGCATACTGGCCATCATCGGGCTCCGGGAAACGGGCCAGACGATATATCCCGCGCCACTCTTTTATCCATGCTCCTGCCTTTATATAATAGGGGTGGTTTGTATAACGGAAGCCTGCCTCATTAGCCTGCTGAGCGGTGAAATAGCCGGCCTGTGTCGCCACTATTTCATAAAGGGTATTTTCTTTCTCTCGATTCATAATGCACGTTTATCTTAAAATTTAAGATAAATATACACCTACTTGCAGACAAAAGCAAGAAGATTTTATCCGCAAAATCATTACCGAAGACTCCAGAAAGGGTCGTGCTGTATAAATTCATAATTCCTATGTATCTTATACTACCTGAATTTTTCACTACAAACAGGAATTTTTATTTTGAAATAATAAAAAC
>CBDVBE010000441.1:0-5146 GCA_965372145.1 uncultured bacterium
ACTGACATTCTAATACTAAAAATATAATGTTTTCCAAAATATAATATCCAGTTTAATACGCCTGCATTAAAATTATTTTTATCTTTTTCCCCGAGTTTACATAAATCGTTCGCTTGGGAGGAATGTATTGAAGAAATCCCAAATCTTAGATTTTTTAATTTTTTATAAAATTAATGGCCCTATTGTAATTATTTTCTAACTAGTAAGTTCTTTTTAACAAGTAAAAATAATAGATATTTATTTTCCAGTTCAGGATTTTTCTATGGGGTATGGCAATTCAAAAAGGATGATTGCAAATTGCAAAAAGTATGGCTCTAAAGGGCTTATTCTAAAGGGATATCAAATCACAGAACTACCTTCTGAAATTGGAGAATTAGTACACATTGAAAGGCTTGATATTTCTCATAATCTACTCACCGAGCTGCCACCTGAAATTGGGCAGTTAAAGAGACTTGACGAACTTGACCTTTCTCATAATAAACTCACTGAATTGCCTCCTGAAATCGGCCGGTTGGAAAATCTTACGAAGCTTATCGTGAAAAGAAATCAGCTTACAGAGTTACCGCCTGAAATTGAACAGTTACGATATCTGATAGAGCTTAATCTTACTAATAATAAGCTAACTGGATTGCCTCCTGAAATCGGCCGGTTAAAGAACCTGAGTACGTTTCTTCTTTCTAACAATCGGCTTAAGGAATTACCCCCTACAATTAAAAAATTGAAGAGACTTGAACTGATTAACCTTTCTCACAATCTACTCACAGCCTTGCCGCCTGCAATCGGGCAACTGAAGAAACTGGAAGAACTCAACCTCTCTGATAATCAACTCACAGAACTGCCCCCTGAAATTGGCCGGTTAAAGAAGCTGGTGGTGTTTCTTCTTTCTGAAAATCAGCTTAAAGAAATGAACAAGAGAATAGGCAGATTAAAGAGACTGGAAGAGCTAGACCTTTCTTATAATCAAATTAATGCATTACCCCTGGTCATGAGAAAATTACGGAAGCTTGAGAGGCTTAACCTTTCATATAATCAACTCACCGCACTTCCTCCTGAGATTAAACAATTTAAAAATCTGACAGAACTAAAACTCGGTGGTAACCAGCTCACAAAATTACCCCCGGCAATCGGCATGTTAAAGGAACTGGAAGGACTTGACATTTCGCATAATCGACTCGCGAGCCTGCCTCCTGAAATCGGCCGGTTACAGAGCTTGGAAGGGTGTGACCTGTCTAATAACCAGCTTGCGGACTTACCGCCGGAATTCATACAGTTAAAGAATCTATTGACGCTTCTTCTTTGTGAAAACAAGCTTAAGAAGGTACCTCATGCAATCGTGCAGATGAAGAAACTGGAAAGTCTTGACCTCTCATATAATCAACTCACGGATTTACCCTCTGAAATTGTACAATTAAAGAAACTGGAAGGTCTTGACCTTTCATATAATCAACTCACCGAGGTACCTCCTGAAATAGGCGGATTAAAGGAGTTAGGGAAACTTGACCTCTCCCGTAATAAAATTACGGGAGCACTGCCTCGTGAAATTGGGCAGTTGGAAAATCTGAAGGAGCTTCTCCTGGGTGCAAATTATATCACGAAATTGCCGGAAGAGCTTAAACAATTAAAAAAACTTACATGGATTGACCTTTCTGGAAACAATATCCGAGAATTATCTCCTGAACTCAAACAGTTTTTAGATACGCTTGAGTTTTTTGATACGTAATTCCTCTAAATTTTAATAATTTCCCCTATTTCCTTCTAGGGTTATTTGACCCCAACATTATAACCTCTTTACTTACAATGGGTTACAAATATCCTGTCAAGAACTTCCCTGAAATTGGGTACATATCACCACGATTTTTGCAATGGCATTCCAAGTGCGATTCTTCTTAAGGTCTTGATTTAGGAAGAGATACCGCTTTTGGCACGGCATTTGTTAGATTTATTACCGAGGGTGAAAATTAATTGGCCGGCCCAAGCCAAAAACAAATAAACGTATGAGGAGGTTGTTATGAAAAAGGGACTGATATTTGGTCTTATCTGTGCGCTCGCTGTAACCGTTGCAGCTCAAACCCAGAATCAGGGTGAGTTCGATGAGCTGAAGAAGCAGATTCAGGAACAGGTAATGAAACAGCTCAATGATTTACCGCAGCAAATCCAGAATCAGATGCAGGAAGCCAAACAAGCAGCAGAGGCTGCTCAGGAAATGATAAAGAAGATGCAGGGAGAGGGAAAAACGCCTGAAGAGATAGTACAGCATATGGAGCAAACCCGGGTAAAAGCCCAGAAACAGCTTGAAATAGCTATTCAGAAAATGGAGCAGGTCTCAGAACAGGTTAAGAAACAGGTGCAGCAGGCTGCTGATGATGTACAGAAGAAACTGCAGGCCAAAGAGGGCGAGATCAATCAAATTCAAAAGAATAAACCGTAAATCCAGTCCTTAGGATAGCACCGACGACTGGCTTGATAGAGGTGTGGAGAGAGGTCACTCTCTCCATGCCCTTTTAAACGGAGAAAGAAAATGGAACACAATGTGTATGTAATCACCGGCGGAACAATACTTATCGGATTATTACTATGTCAGCTTATATTTGCGGATGATCCGAATACGACAAAAGAATCAGAGGGCATCAAGGAGAATCCTGTTGTTATAGAGGATATCTTTAAGGAGATTATGCTCACGATTCCTGTTGATGTCAAATCTGACCTTGATTCTGCAAAAAAGGAACAGAATGGTACTGTTAATAAAACCGGGAATGCGAAACAACTTCAGAACAAGGGTGTTGTTGATCATATTCAGAACGATCAACGTTTCAAGGATCTGCCTGAACAGGTAAGGAAGCAGGTTGAAAAGACAATTATGGAGATAGATAAAACCCGTGAAGAGCGGGAGTTGCAGTTCAAAGAGATGAAAAAGAAGAAAGGGAATCAATAACTACTGAAAAATCGTTAGTCGGTGCTGTTTATCTTTTCTGTAGAACTTAAATTAAAAAGAGAGGACTGGGGTTATGTTAAAACACATTTCACTGGTATCATGTATTCTGTTCTTCATACACCTCCACCCATTCGCTGACACGACTTTCACCAGTACAAGACTCGGTTATAAATCATACCTGCCCGATAACTGGATCTGCGAACCGACAGATTCGGCTCAGGATTATTTCTACGATACGACCGGCACCTATGGTGCACTGCTTTCAATTGTGCGATACCCTATGGATACCAATATGTATCCGAATTCTGAAGAATGGACCATCTCGCATTATATAGCCTACATAATGTATATGGATTATTATCCCTTTGGCACGGTCCTTTTTTCAGATTCCTCGGCAACTGAAAAGCAGGGTGATCTGCAGGCTACGGAGATTTACCTGCGGTTCTATACTGACGATACCCTGGATTATGCCTGGGATGAATATATCCGATATACTGCTACCAAAAATTATGGCTATGAATTATATGCCATCGGGGATACGAATGATATGTCTCAGAATATCGGTTTGTATGGGGCGATATTGAAAATCATTGAGATAAACGAGAATCTGACGCCGATTGTCGTTGACAAAATACAACCTGAGAAAAGTCTGCATGTCATTAAAAGCCTCTACCGGTTGTCGAATCTTTCCAGGGCGTTGTATACGGTTCAGGGGCGGAGAGTATCAACAGATGTGTTGCAGAATAATAGGGTATCCCAGGGAATATACATCTACAATAAACAGAAGTTGATTACAGTACCTTCTGGAAAATAGGAAGCGGCGTAAACGTGCAGGCAGGATCCCGGAATGGACACCGGGATCCTGTTTATTATTATCACCGGTATTTCTTTATTCTAATCCTGTCTCTCTCATTGTGGAATCGCTGATTTTACCATAATCCGTTGTTAAACATTTAACTGAATTATATAATTAAATGATAGATCTTAAATAACTTAACATGGGTATGCAGTTGACTCCAGTAACCACACTATTTAGTGCTTGTCCGGAAACGTCATTCCCGAATGTTTCTGTCGGGAATCCATGCCTCTATTTGTCCAAAAACACTGGATTCCCGCTAAAAACATGCGGGAATGACGGGAGAAATACAATATGGAGAACACAATATATAGTAGGTACTGGATTCAACTGCATACCCATGTAACTTAAATAACAATAAATTACAACTTAGTGTAACTTGTTGATAATGCTTAAAAAACGAATAATTATCATGATATTCTTATGCATAGGTGTATTGACATTTTACATCCGTGCAGAAACCGCTTCTCAGGTTTACGACACTGATATTTCTAAAGGATTAGGTGCTCTTAAACAAAATGAAAATGATTCCGCACTATTCTATTTCTGGCAGGCTTCACAGAAAGGCATGTCACAGGACAGCCTCTTTTATTTCCTTGCTGAGTTGTACATCAACAGGGGGATATACGATACGGCGCTGGCGTTGAATTATGCGATTAAAGCAGAAAAAGAGAATGATTTCAAACGGGGCGCACTGAAACAGCGTTATGGAATATTCTCTGTATTGGGAATGATAAATCGGGCTGATGAGACCCTGGACTCGCTGTGGTTCAATAAAGGCAGAACTGCAAGGGATTTCCTTCCGGGGGTATATATCTATTCTTCAACCGGGTATAACAGCGATTATGAATGGAATAAGCTAAAATACCCCTGGCATACAAAAGAGATACAGCCGACAGGAAATACCATTGCCGGTTTTAATCATGATTTACGGCTTAGAGCAACCTGGCGAATTCCGGTTAAACGGACAAAGTCCTTTTTCTTTGCCGGTGAAGGAAGTCTCGGGAAACCATACCGCGCTGAATATGAAAAACTGGATGGCGATTCTGTTAGCTATGCAGGGGGCATCACCTGTGGTTTCAACGGTTTATTCGATCATCTTCAGGTAAGCTATACATGGGTACGAAAAAAAAGTTATTTCAACAAACTCAGTTCGGCCAATAGTATTACTGTTCTTTTTACAGATTTTACCGATCGCAATTTCTATTTCATTAATGCGTTGTATGGTATTGAAGTCGGCAGGCAGTGGAAGATAGAGAACCAGTATATCAATCTTCTGGGCAATATTACCGGAAGGCTTCATAAAAGCAATCAGATCAGTGTTGGTGCTTTGGCCATGCTCTTGATAATGGATGCTG
>CBDVBE010000442.1:0-5144 GCA_965372145.1 uncultured bacterium
AGTGCAAACACCTTAAGGCTTGCGAAAATATCACGGGCATGCTGAGCTCATACACTGCATATTGAAACCGAGCAGGAAAATGACTGGAGTCAATTATCTCACTGCAACACAATCGGGATAACAGCAGGGGCATCAACTCCCGGATGGATGATCAGGCGTGTATCCGACCATATCCATTTTCTCGACAGGACCACTAAAAAGACACTTCCCGGTAAACTTGCCCAATTCTTTGAAATACTGGCTAATATTAATTTTTTTGTTGCTGCTGGTGGAGTGGCTATGTATTACGCCTCCAGTATATTCCAGGAACTGCGCTTTCAGCCGATTGGGGCTATAATAGCTTCCCTGTATCTCTTGTCGATTTACCTCTGGAACAGTCTCGCGAGTATTGAAAAAAACAAGCATCTTGATATCAGCCGCTATCGTTTCTATAATGCGAATAGAGTCAAATTAACGGTTCTCGCTCTCGGTTGCATCGCAATATTACTGATAAGTAGTGTTATGCAAAATATAACCCTTTTTTATCTCATGCTGGTTCCAACTCTTGCCGGTAGTGTATACCAATTTACTATCGTTCCCCGTCCTTTGAAAAAATTTGTCCGGTATAGTAATCTCAAGGATGTTCCAACCTCACGAGACCTGTTTGCGGCACTGGCTTGGGCTGTCCTTATCACCTTCATTCCGCATGCAATAAACAATATCTTTCTTATAACACCGGCAACGGTAGCGATTTTCTTATGGACGTTTTTCCTCGCTTATCTCAGGTCTTTGATTTTTGATCTCAGGGATATTGAAGGTGATAGAATAATGGGCAGGGAAACATTAATTACCATTATAGGAGAAAAAAAGGTAAGAAGACTCATCTTTTCTGCACTTTTAGCCTCATTTTTTATTTTTTCCTGTCTGTTTGTTCTCACTTTTCTCCCCTACCGCTTCAGCAATGCACCGGCATATGCATTCTTACTGCAAATGCCCGTATTGATGCATCTCTGGCTCTTCATGAAATGGCAATACCGGCTAAAAAACCATCTCTCTGCCCTTTTTAACATGCTGGCGGATGGTCAGTTCTATATTGCAGGATTAGGTGCATGGATCGCAGCACTCTTTACCGGATAATCTATTCAAATTCAATAAATTTCCGATAGTGCCTATACTCCCTGCATTATATCTTTGTGACTGAAAAATAATCACAATTCCCCTATAATAATGATATATCTAACTTTACAAAAATATTGAACCAATTTTAAAGATTGTACGACTATAAAATCACAGGTCACATAATATATTATTTTAAGATTTGTACACTTACGTTACGCTTTTTGCCTCTATAATATTATATTTATTAGGATAATTTAATATTCCGAATGAACCGAAGTTGGGAGTGTTTCGAATTAAATAGATTTATAACTGAATTTTCAAACAAAACATTAAAGTGGAGGGCCACTTATGTTTAAAAAGTTACATAACAGCCATCTTTTTTCTGTAGCTCTTACTCTTTTCATTTTCGTGCTAAACACGCATGCACAAATATCTGATACCATCTATGAAGATTCGCTTTGTGCATACACTTGGAATGATACTATTAATGAGTGTCCCGAGGTTCTTGATTGTATTTTTCCGAATCTCTGGAATGACACGACGATTCAAGTGCCAAAAAACATCACTCACATTTCTAAAGATGGACTGAAACTTTGCTTAGAGAATCTTCAACTTGTTGCCCCCGCTGATATTATTTATATAATGGATATGTCAGGAAGTATGCAAAGTACTGGCGATCCTTTCAATGTCCGAGATGATGCTTTAGAAGCAGGATTTACCTATCAGATTAATAATTTCCCTGAATCAAAAGCTGGATATGTTGGTTTTGGTACTAACCTTGCAACTTTAGCATATTATCCTGGTCTAAGTGGCGATCACCTTTTACCTCCAACTAACGTTTTTACTGGACAGGCTCAACTTCAGAATATGGTGAATATAATCAGAGCAGATATAAATTTTTCCTGTAGATGGACTGATTATAATAAGGCTCTTGCTAAAGCAATAGAATGGCTTGATGATCCTATACTTTGCCCACATAATTATAAAGCTATCATATTCATTTCTGATGGTAAACCTGAAACCGGCAGTGGAAATCCGTATCCACAACCAGCCCAGGTAAGTTTCCTCCAAAATAATAATATACCTGTCCATGGTATTTTCCTTGGTGACAACATAGGGATTGATTTGCAAAATCTTTCAACTCAGACAGGCGGGACATCATGGCTTGTTCCTGCTACTAGCACAGATACCCTTGCTACAGTAATCGAACAAATAATAGCAATCATCCAAAAAGATTTTGAACCAAAAGGAATCACGGTCACAAACCTCAACACCGGCAGCAGTGCAAATGCGATTACCAGTTTATGGAATTTAGAATTCGACTCTGTATGGACAGGGCCGATGAGCAAACCGGTCGGACTGAAGCCTGATCTCAACGAAATCCAGTTGAGCGCGCATTTCCAGACTACTGATGGTCTTGAAGATACAACTTTGACATTTAAATTCTTTATAGATGTCGGGGGTGAAGATGATTACACGTCAGAATGCTTTTTCTGCTGGTACAGAACACAAATCAAAGTATTTGCGAACAATGTTGAAGTAGACACACTTACCTGGGAGAATAATCAATATACAATAAAATTGTACCATTACGGTGTGGACACTATAGACCAGATAGATGTTGTTGTTAAAACGACCCAGAAGGGTGACTATGAAATTGTTACAATGACGGATTGGACTTACGATGGTGAAAAATTTATCTATACAAAAACAGTGCCGTTCGCGGTGCTCGGCACTTCACAAAATGCGACTTCCAATAACGGTACGACCGAAGCTGATTATGAAGACCTTATAACCCTGTTCTGGCAGCACCCTGAAGAGATCATGGATACGGCTTATGCTGAAGTGGTCGTCAGTGCCCCGCCCAACAAAATGGAGATTCACGATAAATCCGGCCAGCCCAGTTCAGCCTCAAAATATGCCACATCACCGGATGTTGATACCGTAACTGCGGGTACACTTGCCGAGCTGTACGCTAAAGTCTTTGCAAATGATAAATGGCTGGATGATTATGAAAATAATCCTGATTTTTCCAAATTGATCACCTGGGATGTTGTTGAAGCTACAACAGGCCTTGTAGACCTGTCTATCGGGACATTAACGACAAATAACAATTCCCATAATTCATTCTTTCCGATTAAAGCGTATCATACGGTAGATGTTACCGCCTATCTTGAAGTCAGCGGTCTGGGTACCATCAAGGAAACTATCAGGCTCTACATTCAGCCGGGTGAACCGAAAATGATAGTCATTGAAAACACCAATGATATCAACCAGACACAGGACCTTAACAGTCCCTGCCATTGGAGCCCGATAGAAATATTCGGTAACCAGACAGACATTACTGCTTACGCAATTCTCAGGGACTCCTTGGGTAACTGGGTCAGTCCCGCACTACAGGCACTGTGGTCAGTTGATGACCAGACGGTTGTATCCGTCTCCTCCGGTCCGGACGATGAAGGAAAAATACACAAGGAAACCCAACCGTTCGGTCAGACTCTTGTCCATGCAGTGCAATCACCTATACCTGAAGATACTGCAGTCGTAATTACCTACGAATACGACATTGATTCTATCCGTATCATTCGTAAACACCTTGGAAATGATACTGATATTAGTGACCTTACTATGGATACTAACGAGGATACTACCCTGCATGTTATTGGACTACGAAGTGATAACGGCCAATGGATTCCTGTTTCCGCTAAATGGGGTATTGATCCTTTTGCAACGGAACAGAATCCACCTGCAGCAGCAACCAATTGGTTCTTCTCACCCTCGCGGCCAGATACGGGAGTTATTTTCGCGGAATTCGCAGGACATCATGATACGGTAGATTATGTCTTCACAGTGGGACCGCCTATTGAAGTCACCTTTGAGATTATCACACCGGATTCATTGCTTATTGCGGGAAGAATTATTGAAGGTCTCGTAAAAATTAAAAACGAAGACGGTCTTGTTCCCGGTATCTGGAAATACCCGAAGTCCGGTAACGACCCCGGTGGCAATAATGAGGCAAAATATGACGACATCCTCAGTGACGGGACTGACGATCCGATTAATCCTATTCATCCGGGATGGGCACCCTTTGCGCAGACAGAAGAGGACTCTGCTGTATTCAGTAATAAAGAACTGAATCTCATCCAGTGGTTTAACGGCGGTATTGACACGCTTAATTTTGTCCTCTATTACGCGCCGGTCAACGAGAGTCCGCATCAATTCAAAGTGTATCTGGACAATCTTTCAGCCTCAACGCTTCCTTTTGTCCTGAAACCGGGTCCGCTGGATACTATCGTACTAATTCCTGATACTATCCCGAGTTTGCAGACTACCGATCCTTCTTTTATAATAACCGCAAAAGGGTATGATAAATACGGCAATAAACTGGTAAATGAAATTTTTACCTGGAGCAGCGATTCGACACTTATCGATTTCCAAACTAATGCCATTTCCACTTCGATTTATATCGATCCCAAGAACGCAACAATAACACAGGAAGGATATATCCATGTTACGGGGATAAGTGTTACGTCGGTATCAAATAAAGTGTACCTGAAGATATTCGGGCCTCTGCCTACGATATTAAATGCTATAACACGTGACTATAGCGGGAACGGTTTTCTTGACGCAATCGATCTTTTCTTTAATAAACCGGTTACCTTCCCACCGAACTATGATCCAAGCTTTATCATAGTCCAGAAGGATTTGACGGGAAATATTTACTTTAAAGTGGACAGCCTGGGATATGCCCCTCTCAGTAATGATGGAAAAAACCTTCGATTACATCTCAGCGAAGAAGACAAATCAATGATCAATCAGAATCCTCCTGAAACCGGCTGGACAGTATACCTGACAATCGACGATTGTGACAGTATTAAAAAAATTGACCGATTAAAATGTGAGGATGGCGCAGCACCGGTTGTATGGGATGTCTTTAAAAATGTACAGGACATCAGTGATAAGACAAAGGACGTTGTAACGGTAACATTAAGTGAGAATTTTTATAACTACAATGGTTCCCCATTCATGAATGCCGGCCCTAAACC
>CBDVBE010000443.1:0-5137 GCA_965372145.1 uncultured bacterium
CGTCATTGAAAAAAGGTAATTTTTCATATAATTCGTTAGAGACTCTCCCGAACTCAATAACCTCACTCAATCTTCCCCAGGGCCCTTCAGGCATAAACTTATGTTTCAATCCGGACCTTGTTTTCACCGAAGGCCAGCAGGTGTGGGCAGGAGCTGCGGACTATGTTGAGTATGAGGGAAAGTACTGTGATACGGAGATTGAGGAGACTTTTTCCAAAGCCACAAAATCGCTCACTGCCCTATTGAGCTTTTCTCCAAATTCAGTAAGGTATACAGTACCGAATCCCGGCCATTTACGATTGGAGGTTTTTAGCGTAAAGGGGGAAAAGTTAAAAACGCTTTTTAATGGTTACATGAGTGCGGGTGCTTATACTGTTTCATGGAGGGCTGAACAGGCGGGGATATATTTAATTAAATTAAAGGTTGGCACTATGACTGTTGTGAAAAAAAATATAATTGTACAATAGGATGTTATATTCTATAATGTCATTTTGTCATAAAGCTCTTTTCTCAGGAAAACGGAAAAATTATTCATCTCAATCCAGTCATGCGGTCATGCGGTGTCTTTTGTCTTATACCGCTGTGGATGTTTTTGTTGTACGGCATTCTGGTTTTATCTTCTCAATTTTAATGAAAAACAACTAAAGACGTCGAAAAAGAAATAAGCATCTTTTTTATTTTTAAAGCATATTTATAAAATTGTAATAATACTGTACTGACTGCCATCACACACCGAAATGTCAACATTTTTGAAGTCTGCTTTGGTAAGTAATTTTAGTCAAAAACGTCGGCAATTTCGGAAACGTTATAGATATCTCCCAATGAAGTGATACAACCAGAGGCACAAAAATATTTTGTGCCTCTTTTTTTTGCATTGTCCAATCTCGCTATACCTATATATTTTTAAGCTTCCTGATTTAAACTGTAACCTAAGTCATTAATCAAGGAGATCTTTTGGCAAAATTAGCAGGAAAAGCTGTAATCGCTCAGGGCGGGGGACCGACCGCTGTTATTAATCAGAGTCTGGTTGGTGCAGTTCTTGAAGCAAGAAAATATGCATGTATAGAAAATATCTATGGTGCCTTGCATGGGGTCAGTGGAATTGTTCATGAGGAATTCATGGATTTGTCACAGGCCACAACGCATAATCTTGAGATGGTAGCACGCACCCCTTCATCCGGCATCCTCTCAACCCGTGTTAAACCTGATGCAGAATACTGCGCAAAGATATTTGAAGTCTTGAAGGCACATGGCGTCCGTTATTTCTATTATTGCGGTGGCAATGACTCGGCAGATACCTGCAGAATTGTCAATGACAATGCCCGTGAAGCCGGATATGAGCTTCGTGTTATCCATATTCCCAAGACAATCGATAATGATTTACTGGTTACTGATCATTGCCCCGGTTTCGGTTCGGCAGGCAAATTTGTAAGTCAGGCATTTGCCGGTGTTAATCTAGATAATCGGAGTATCCCTGGTGTATATATTGGTGTAGTCATGGGACGCCATGCGGGATTTCTTACTGCAACCAGTATTTTTGCAAAGAAATATCCTGATGACGGCCCGCATCTTATTTATGTTCCGGAGAAAGCTTTCGATCCGGACAAGTTTATCGCTGACGTTGATAAAATTTATTCTGAGTACGGCCGTTGTGTTATCGCGGTTTCCGAAGGCATTGTTAATCAGGACGAAGAACCGATCATTACCACTTTGACAAAAACAGATGAAAAGGATGCGCATGGCAATGTCCAGCTCTCAGGTACCGGCGCACTGGGTGATGGACTCGCCAATCTCATTAAAGAAAAATTGAAGATTAAACGGGTACGGTGTGATACCTTTGGATACCTGCAGAGAAGCTTTCTGGGGGTTGTTTCTGAAGTTGATGCGCATGAGGCCAGGGAAGTGGGTGAAAAAGCTGTGCAATACTCGGCGTGGCAAAACGTTGACGGAAGCGTGGCAATCCGCAGGACAGGTGATTATTCCGTGGAATATTTTCTTACACCGCTGGAAACAGTGGCACGACATAGTAAATCAATGCCTGATGAATATTACGATATAGAAAACGCAACGGTAACCACAGCTTTCAAGAATTATGCACGTCCGATACTCGGTGAGATGCCTCATTTAGAGCGCATTTCAGCGCCATTGGTGCAGAAAATATTGAATAAATAAGACTTTTTTCTTCCCTTCGTCCGGTTAAAGAAGGACGGAGGGATCTTTTTCCTCCCTGGTACTCCGTTACCTATCTATTTTACGTTATGGCTACTGAAAGAATTTAACCGGGAATAAGAAAAATCTTGAACTTTTTTCTTCAGATTCATCGAAGCATTATTGATCCGTCTTTTTATAAAGAAGCCCTCTCTTTTCCGAAGAAGAAGGTTATTCTCTTTCTTGTAAAGCTTATCTTGATTACCGTTTTTGTCCTGGCGTCCACCTACACCTGGCGTGTTATTGATCCGGTACGAGGTTTACCGGCTATTCTTCCGGCATTATTTCCATACATGCATATTACTCATACCACTATGACTCCTAATGCCGGTACACCCTATGTTGCTAATCCGCTGCATGTCGCTGATTGTATAGCTCTTTTTACTAATTCTCCGCTTTCTACATTTGAGACACGCGATTCTGCTGTCGTTGTTGACAGCAGGAGTGATATTGCCATTGACAAAAATTCTTCAATACTATTTCTTCTTGCAGCCGATTTAATACACGTGAAAATCAGTCCTGATATCTATTTCACTTTCCCTTATTCGCTTTTTCTTTCGAAAAATGAAGAGGTAACATTCACTAACCAAGGTATTTCCGGATACTTGCGCCGGCGGCTTATTACAGTATTTCTCAATTTTTATGTCCAACATTGTATCGTTTTCGGATTAAATATTGTTATTAGTTTATTTTTTCTTTCGTTTGCAGCATTTATTTTCAGAACAAGAGTAATAAAAAAATTTCGAGGGTATTTAAAACTTGCTGCCTTTGCAATCACTCCAGTAGCCCTGGAGACAATCCTGCTTACTATTGCAGGGGTAACTGCCGTGTGGTTGTGGCATATCGCAGTTTTCATTTCCGTATTCATTCTCTATCGCGGGATTAATTATATCGCAAAGCAGACGGAAGGCAAATTACCCAGAGGAGAATAATGATGGGTTTGCTCAATATCGAACAGAAAAAAGGATCCCCTGACAATATCGACGGCCGGTTGACGGTATATGCGATTATTGATATTGATGCATCAGAAACAATGTCGGCAAGTCATCCGATTGCCTCGATGGTTCATAACGGTTTACTTGTTGCACAGGGGAATTACATAGAACAGAGCAGCCTGAAGGATTTTCTCATGTCGGAAATGGGAGAATCTTTGGAAGAAGGAATTGAAGAATTTATCGACAAGCTTGAAGGCTTAGAAGGTGCGCTTGACCCACAAAAACTGAAAGATAAAATGAAAAATCTTGATGATCTGAAAGATTTCATACCGACACCGGCAAAAATTGTACCGTTTCATTCTGAGGAAGAGATATTAGAGCAGGAAGGGGATGTCTTTTATGTCGGACGGTTTAAAAATATGGCAAATGCCAATCTGAGCATTAATTCGTTTCCTATAATGTATCAGGCCAGATTTCGCGAGCAGGAAATTGATATGATTAAGAATGAAATCGACCAGATAATATCCCAGATTGAAAGCACTGAAAGCAATGAACTCTTGGATACCCATCACACATCACCGGATGTCAATATTGAACAGAAGATTATTAAAGATTATATCCCGGTAATGTTATATAGCAGAAAAAATGAAAAAGACTTTACCGGCATCGTTAAGAAATTTAAACGCTTTCTCAGCGGCTATAAATTCCCTAAAGATGTTGAAAAGGTTGTTTCTGTTATTACCGGGCCGGAAGAATTAACCCCGTCACATTACAAATTGCTGGAATTATACGCAAAAAAGATTAGCGGGGTATGCAGGGAAAACTTTTCTGCAGTTGATGCGATTAATAAAGAGATATCGTCTGTTGAAAAGGAATTGTCAAAGAATTAATATAGGGTTCCCGGTTGATATTATATGGCATTATACAGTTGTTAAAAAGCGACTCTACCGAATAAGCAAAAATTATAAAGCACATTTTGCTTTTTTAACCTTTAAACCCGGAACCTCTGAACCTTTGAACGATTACAGATTAATGAAGGTGTTAAATCACTCACTATGAAACGTACTGCTTTTCAGAAAATAGTTCTGTTTATTCCTATGTTGGTTATCTATACTTGTGCTGATATTTTATCAACACCTACACCCAATACCGCAATTAACGATTATGCAAAAATTCTTTCTTCAGAAACCATACGTACTCTTGAACAATTAAGTAGAAATGTATATCAAAAGACAGGTGTTGCACTGGTTTTAGCAACATTCCCTTCACTCGAAGGTGGTACTATCGATGATATTACAAACAAGCTTTATGAAAAGTGGGGAATAGGGAAAAAAGGTTCGGATGAAGGTGTTTTAGTCTGTCTGGCTATGAAAGAACGAAAGATTCGAATTGAGACTGGCTATGGTGTAGAAGGATATATTACTGATTTATTAGCGTCACAAATTCGCCGGAATGTAACGGCACGGTATCTTTCGAAGAATCAGTGGGATCAAGGGTTGTCACTGGTGATGTATTCACTTACACAATTGATTGCACAGGAAAAAAGGATCTCATTTGAAGGCTTGTTGCCGGAAGGACAATCTGCCGCTCAAATAAGACGACATCAAACAAAGAGGCGAGTCAATCCTTTACAGGGGATATTCGTATTTCTTATTATTCTTTTTTTACTCGGAACCCGTACCGGGCGTGCTATGCTGCCGTGGATTCTCCTTGCGTTAATGAGCGGATCACGGAGATCAAACTTCGGCGGCGGTGGATTCGGCGGTGGGTTCGGTGACAGCGGAGGCTTTGGCGGCGGTATGAGCGGTGGCGGCGGTTCGAGTGGAGGCTTTTAGTGCCTTACAGATTGCTTTCTTGTTTTTTAGAAAGGAATCTAATAAGGCACTTACTTGCGGGTTTATCCCGCGTTAGTACATTACAGATTGCTTTCTTGTTTTTTGAAAGGAATCTAATAAGGCACTTACTTGCGGGTTTATCCCGCGTTAGTACATTAC
>CBDVBE010000444.1:0-5044 GCA_965372145.1 uncultured bacterium
CCCACACATTATCTCACTAACTTCATCTTCCGCGTTTTGCTGTATAATTTGTTTCTGTTCTTCTTATTCCTGACCACGAGTTGGTATATATAGGTCCCTGATGCCATATCCCTGCCGAGCACCTGTCTGTCGCGTCCATTCCATACGCCATGATAAAAACCCTGTTTCTGATATCCGTTGACTAAATCAATAATCATCCTGCCCTGCAGGTTATAAATCTTTAGTGACACGCTGCCATCATAAGGGAGTTGATATTTAATATGGGTAATATGATTAAACGGATTGGGGTAGTTCTGACCCAGGGTGAAGAATTTTGGAAACTTTAATTGGATAATTACATCCTGGACATACGAAAAGGTACCAACAATGACCGCGAAATCCCTCTTTTTCGGCTTACCGGCTTTGAATAGAAAAATGCTGTCTCTCTTAAGATTCCTCACTGCACAACTGTATTTATCAAATAGATATATCTCATGCTCACGTATACCTGTCGCTGATATATCAAAGATAAGTTCAATTTCTCCTTTTGCATCATTGAGAGAGAAATCCCAGGTATGGCCATCCTTAAATGGCGCACGTATATCGGTTATATATTTTTTGGTCTTTCCTTCCCAGTCTCTATCCATGATAAGGGAGGGCTTTGTCTCAATAGCAGGTGGTTTCCTGTAATCATACTTATCATATTTATCATCAGCCCCCGGGTGAATGCCGATAACACCGCTCGCAAATACATCTTTCCCCTTTTTCGCTTGAATCGGTACTGTCCAGAAATTTTCTTTTGGTAACAGCAGTTCCTTTGCCGCTCTTTTCGGATTATAGGCGGAAGCCGGCAACGGCAAAGTGATATCCTTCGATGTCTCATTTCGGACAGCATACCCGTGCCATGATTTTAGGGATACAATATTCCCGATAGGCCATGGTACTTTCCAGCTGTTACCGTCATAGGTATAGGGCCCGGTCACATAATCACTCAATCCAAGACTATCGAGGAGTTCACGCAGTGCATTCCAGCTGATATCGAATACGAATGGGTTGGAAATAAGGTTCCACCCGGGTTTCAGGGTAATCTCATAGTTCCGGTTTGTCGGTATGGAAACCGCCTCACCGGTCGAAAGGGTATATTCTTTTTCCCTCAGTTTCAGCCAGTAGGATTTTCCTGTCTCAAGATTTTTTATTTCGCTCTTCATGATCTCAACATAGGACCCGTTCTCAAGAGCATAGGCCTTCCATTTTGCAGGATCATATTTCCCGAGTGAAGTAAAGAGCGTTGCAAAGCTGTTATCCTTCTGTTTCATAGGTACGCTGATCATTTGCCACTGCATAAGCGGCATTGCCTTATCATCGGAAACATTCTGTGTAGCAACCTCAATTGCGGCTTTATCGGTATATGCAATATTGCTCCCATCATCAGCCTCGATATAATACTCAAAGCCCCGTGTTGTGGTAAACGCAGAGAGGAAATCGATATTAACCGTGCCGCTTACGCCACCGGTGACAGATGCGTTGTTCGATTGTATGGATTTCATTACCAGTTCTGGTCGTATTCCTTTACTGCCGAATTGCGCATGATGGCCATGTGGGTTGAGTGTTTTCAGTTTATCAGGAGATGGTATTGATCTGGTCCGAACACTCTGTACTTCCGTTTGTACGACCGTCAGCACCGTATCTTTGTATTCCCCTTCACCGCCGATTTTATACCTGACCGTTACTTTATTGGTGAGAATATTGTCAAGGACATCTATTGAAAGCCGTATTGTCGCGCCCTCATTGACCTGCTGTAGTGCATAATGATTGACAACCGGCATCTGCGTATCAATACCGATCACATAATACCCTAACTGATCGACCACACCGGTTACCCTGTTCTCTGTAATATCAAATGTCGAATTATACACAATATCCCAGACAGGATTACCGTACCGATAATAGAACATTTTTGCTTTTTGGGCCTGCTCAACAGTTGTTACACTGGAATCAAAAGGCATAAGAATAATAACATTATTATTAAATACTATATCTGACGGCTCAATAAAATAGGTGGGACTATACGTATCCAAACCCTCCTGATCCGGTAACCGAATCGCCGTTTTTGTTACACTTACCACAATTGGTGAATCAATAGCGCCAGGTAGAAACATTAGTGTAACACCATTTTCTGTGATGACGGTTGTATCACTGTCATTGGGCATTACCATATTGCTGATAATGTAGAGCGTTTGTGTCGTATCAGAAATTCCATTAACATCTGAAACTGCGAATATCTTTGTTTCACCATTCTGTTGTGCGGAAAAAAGGCCGGAGGTAGTAATCTGCCCGGCGAACGGATTGGTCAGGCTGTAAACGATTGTTCCGGTTGCCGTAGTATTGCCTTTACTGTCAGTACCGGACGCGCTGAACTGGATACTCTGTCCGGCCATAATGGTGTCACTCGATTCCGGTGTTAAAGACAGTGATGCCAGAGACCCGGGCACAATTGCAAACGCTCCGGTTGTATCGGTAATCCCCTGTACCGAAGCGTAGATCCGAATAGTGTCTACCAGACCGGGTGTAAACAGTCCGGTACTGTCAATAGAACCTGACCGGTGGCTAATATTCCAGTCAACATTGTTCACCGGGATACTGTTACCATCTGCATCGTATCCGGATGCAGAGAACTGTACCGTACTGTCGGCGCTGACGGTCCCGGTATCGGGGGTTACAGCAAGCGTGGCCAGTGTGCCCGGCATTACGGTTACCGGGGAAGCAGTATCGCTGACACCTTGACATGTGGCAACAACTATTCCGGTGCCGGCTTTTGCAGCCTCAAACACCCCTCCCGCACTGATGGTGCCGATCGGTCCGATGCAATCCCACGTTACTGTATCGGCCGGTACCACTTCGCCGTATTTGTTATAGGCTGCAACGGAAAACTGACAGGTTGAATCGCTTGATATTTCTATCGAATCCGGTGTAATCTGCAGTGAGACGATTGAAACAGCCTTGGTACTGCGAACGATATAAGCAGTATCTGCATCATCACTCCAGTTACCGGCAGAATCTCTGACAAACAGAGCAATACGGTATTCCGTATCTTCGGTGAGGCTGGTAAGTGTATCATTACTACTTTGAGCCGGCAACATCACACCACCTGAGCCGTCAAAGGGATCGACTGGATACACACCATCAGTGCGATACCTTACGGCGAGACTTTCGGCATCAACGCTGACAGATGAAAGCCAATTTAAAGCAATTCTATCGGATGAGAACGCACTGCCGGTAAGAGCCGTTACATTGCCAGGGCGAATTCCATCTACTACAATTGATTTTACATCTGCAATATTATTACCTGCAGGAATTGTCAGAATTGCAGTATTACCGGCGGAGTCGGTTAACGTTCCACTTAAAAGGCTTACCAGGCTTGCGGTAAGATCGGGTGTCCCATTTCCGGACTGGACATTATAGTTTCCAGATGCAGAAATGCTATTTGAAACAGAAGTAATACCGACACTCTCATCAGTAGTACCTGTTTCAAGAGTTATACTTAAATTTCCGCCCTGTATCGTTACTTTTTCAGAAAAACTGATCGTCACATCAATGGTATCGCCTATCCCGTAAAGCCCGTCAGCTGATGAGGAGTTAATACTTGAAATTACGGGTACCATGCCATCAATAGCGATATCCTTGTTTACTGCGAGATTACTGGCCGGCAGGCTCACATCAACATCATTGCCGCCATTATCTTTCAGGGTTGCACCGGATGACAATGCAATGTCTGCCACATTCAAGTCACTTGTTGCGTCACCATTTTGAACAATATAGCGGCCGTTTACGCTGGTCGCATTTGACAGCAGGGAAATGGTGTCCTGGTAATCGCTCGCACCTGTCTCTAATGTCAACAACAGGTTTCCACCTGCCAGAGTTACCGCTTTAGAGAAGTTGATCATGACATCAATAGTATCACCGATCTTATATATGCCATTATTCGTGGATGATGTAATAGACAGGATAAACGGTGTCGTAATATCCAGTGTGGTAAAATCAAGTTTTACCGGTGATACCTGCAGATTGGGCACATCATCCTCGGCAACGATGTATACGTCAAATGCAGATCCCGATGTCAGATTGGCTGCAGAAAAGGTTGCCTCGATATTTGCCACTAAGGCAACAGTATCTGAAAAACCTGCTGCAACTGGATTATTGCCGGCATCCAGGCCTGCTTTTACCTGGGCGGAGGTTGGTGCCGCCGCTCCATCTCCAACGACAACAAAATAGGCCTTTCCATTTTCATTCGTCTTTACCAGAAATTCCGCGGTTGTTCCACCGATTACTCCCATTTTTGGATAGGTTGCCGTATTTACCGGCGGGTTAGCATCTGCAGTGGTAAAATTCCATGTAGTTGCATCAGAAATTCCCGCATAGAAATTATTCGATACATCCTTAAAACAGGTACCGGCAATTTGCACATAATAACCGGTCTCACTCCCGAAAGTATTTGATGGATCGATCGTAGCCGTATCATTTGAAACGGTGACCTGGGCACCTGTTACATCTATGGTTTCAAATACAGTGCTGTCAGTGCCACGTTTTATTACAATATTTCCTGTACCTTTTATAATGGTCTCATTAAATTTGATTATCAACAGTGGATCGGTTATAATCCCTGCTACATCATCCGCCGGATTAAAAACAGCAACTATCGGGATTGCTGCGTCATAGGTCGTAGAATCATATACTGCTGACGACGTATTCCCGGCAATATCCTTGAATTCAACATATATCCTCTTCAGGCCATCACCACCGGAAGAAACATCACAATCACTCTTACTCGTTGCATACGCCACCCAGGAACTCCAACCTTCAATGTTAACCTGAAAACGCATACTGTCGGCATCGATTGCAGACAATGTCAGGACTGGTGTTGCATCATTAGTATACTCATTATTGTCGGTAATGCTGATTGTTGGAGACGAAGGTGCCGTATTGTCGACTGTCAACCATCCACCAGCAATCGCTGAGACATTACCCGGATTATCCACTGCTACGATATCATAAACACCATCAGTAA
>CBDVBE010000445.1:0-5032 GCA_965372145.1 uncultured bacterium
ATGCCGTTGGTGAGGTTGGAACTGATTTCTTATTTTAGATTTTAAATTTTGTATTTTGGATTTTGGATTTTGGATTTCAAAAAAACTTTTACCTTACTTTACCACTTTATAGCCTTTTTTCTGCCACTCTTTAATACCATATCGCATGTTGTAGAGCTTTTTGAAGTCGTTTTGGATGAGAATTTGAGATGCTACAGTACTGCGGTTACCCGATCTGCAATATACCAGTATGTCTTTATTTTTGTATTGTGCAATTTCATTAAGCCGGTACTCCAGTTGCTGTACCGGTATGAGTTTCGCATTTTCCAGATGCCCGCGGTGAAACTCGTTAGGGGTGCGGACATCAAGAACAAGCGGTTTTGATTTTTTAATAAAAGTTTTCGCTCCTTCTGTTTTCATTTCTGTGAATTTCGACTTGTCGGTGGCTTCATATTGCATAACAATAATCTGCCCGAATTTGGTACCGTCACCGGTCGGACATTTTCCATTACAGAATATGGGAAACACGCCGATCTCTTTTGCTTTGAATGCAACTTCAAGATCCTTACCAATGATACCATCCTGTGAGACCTCGAATTTCGGGATATGGATTGAGTAGGGGAAATCAACTTTCTCGATAATTAGTTTTACCTTATCCCCGCGGTAGACATAGATATTGCCGAGTGAGGTTGCAGTGGTCAGACGAATAATCCGGGTGCCCTCTGTAATTTTCCCATCAGGGGTGTCGGACAGTTCTTTCGTTGAATCTATGCCGGAAAATTGATTGATAACCCGCTGGTAAGTTGCTTTGGGCATAACCCCGGTCAGGGAATGTACTCCCTTTTGATTTTTAACAAATACGACAAACGGGATACCGGATACGCCAAACATCGCGGCAATATTTTTGTGATTGTCAACATCTACCTTGTAGAACGATGCCTTGTCGCGGTTTTCTCCGGCCAATTCTTCAAGAGTAGGGGAGAGGATTTTGCAGGGCATACACCAGTCTGCATAGAGGTCAAAGACCAGCAGCCTGTCCCCGGAGGAATCAATAACTGTTTTAAAATGTTCTTCACTTTCAATAATAGTCACCGCGCTTGGAGCCTTTTTCTCAGGGGTGCTCTTTGCAGGTTCCTTATTAGAATTTGAAGAGCATGATGGGTAGGGGAAAAGAATGGTTAATACAAAGAGAAGTGAAGCAATCTTTGCGAAAGTTTTTACTGACATGGTTACTCACCTCTTTTAAAATGTGAATGGTTATTCTTTTAGTAATCTATTAGGGAAAAATATACATTAATCGTAGATAATTTGTAATGTTTATAGTTTCAAGTCGAAAGTCGAAAGTCGAAAAGTTATCTCTAAACTCAATCATTTTTTTAATCCGTGAAAATCCGCCCAATCCGTGTCATCCGTGTTCAATTCTTTTTTTTAACCCTATCTTCATCTTCCCTCTGCGTCCTTTGTGCCTTTGCGGTAAAAAAGCACCGGAATTTTGTACGAACTCAAGAGTTGTTGATACAACCACCTCTCTCCAATAAAAAAGCAAGGTAAACTAAAATTACATATTATTTTTAATATCCATGAGACAATACCATTTTAAAGTCAGTAAATAACCTATGGAGTGATACTATGCCTGAAAAAGTAATAATTATCGGTTCCGGACCAGCGGGTTTGACCGCAGCGATCTATTCAGCACGTTCAAATCTTTCACCGTTGTTATTTGAAGGATTCCAGGCCGGCGGCATGCCGGGTGGACAGCTTATGACAACGGGGCTTGTTGAAAATTTTCCCGGATTTCCCGAGGGCATTGATGGGCAGCAGCTTATGGCGAATATGCGTCAGCAGGCGGAGCGTGTCGGGTCGCGAATGATAATGGAAGATGTGACTTCAATTAAAATTGATTCAGAGGGTGATAAACCACTCTTTATCGTAACCTCGATGAGTGGTAAGGAACACCGGGCGCTTTCACTTATTATTGCCACAGGCGCAACAGCCCGGCGGCTTCCTCTCGACTCGGAGAAAAAACTATGGGGTAAGGGTATTTCTGCCTGCGCAGTGTGTGATGGTGCGCTGCCGGTTTTCAGGGATAAAGAGCTTGCGGTAATCGGTGGCGGGGATTCAGCCGTTGAAGAAGCAGGCCATCTTACCAATTTCGGCAGCAAGGTCTATATCATTCATCGGCGTGATGAGTTACGGGCGAGTAAGATCATGCGGCAGCGCGCAGAGGAACATCCGAAGATTGAGATCCTCTGGAATAAAACGGTTGAGGAGTTCCTCGGTGAAAGCACATTCCTAGGACTGAAGCTGAAGGATACACAGACAGGGGAACTCTCTGAACTCGCCGTTGCCGGTGCATTTGAAGCTATCGGCCATAAGCCGAATACCGGATTCCTTGAAGGACAGGTTGAGACTGATGAAAGCGGCTATCTGGTTATAAAACCGAATTCTCAGATGACATCGGTTGAAGGTATCTTTGCTGCCGGCGATGTGCAGGATTCCAAGTACCGTCAGGCGGTCAGCGCTGCCGGAACAGGCTGTATGGCGGCTACTGAGTGTGAGCGCTGGTTGTGCGGGGTGTACTGCTGAACTATAGAAAAATTGAATTTCGATTAGCGGACTTTAATAAACTTCTAATATCGTAAACCGCTAATCGTCATTCGCCAATCAAATGGATAGGGAAAAATAATTTGTCAAATAAGAGCTATAATAGTACCTCATCAGTTCGAACTATAACAGTACTCGATGTTATTCTTATTCTGATGGCTCTGAGCGGAGCAGTATTTTCAATCCCGGTAATTCAGGCGCATCAACCCTCTACCGTTGTAATTTATAGAGATAATACCTGTATAGCAGAATATCCCCTGGGTGAAGATCGTGAAATCCACATTAACGGTCATGAGGGACCCATGGAAATCACTATTAAAGAAGAACATGTTTTTGTTCATGAATCTACCTGCAGAAAACAGGTATGTGTTAAATCGGGAAAGATCGGCAAATCATATCAACAACTGGTCTGCGCACCAAATCATGTACTGATCGAAATCCGTTCTAATAACAAAGAGGAAGTGAAGATAGATGCAATTACCCAATAATGAACAGACTCAGAAAGAGATTATCCTGAAAGCAAGTTTATTGCTTATTGGTATTGCATTAAGTGCTTTGGAGTTTTTTATTCCCCGCATCCCTCTGCTCCCCTGGCTTAAACCGGGGCTTGCAAATGTTATTACCCTTATATGGATAATTCAGTTTGGATTTGTAGAATCATTGCTGTATGCCCTCCTGCGTATATGGATCGTGAGTTTCTATTTCGGGTTCTCATTTTTTACCTTCTCCCTCGGTTTCAGCGGGGCAGTATGTGCCTGTATCGCAATGTCTGTGTGCTGGAAGGTTCTGGGAAAACGCAGTATTATGGGAACAGTCGGCATCGCAGTTATTGGCGCGATCTTTCATAATATGGGACAGCTTTTTGCCGTATACCTTCTTATGGCTCAGAACAGTCGTCTTTTCTTCCAGATTCCCATTATGCTTATCGCTTCAGTTATTTTCGGCGGATTTGTCGGGTTGATAGCGCCAATACTTCTACGAATGATTTCAGATGGGACAATATTGCAGCGTGCTGAAGAGGCTGATATCTCATATGACATCCGGAATGTTCATATGGTCCACCTTATTATATCCTTTGCGTTTCTTGGATTGTGCATGGCACTGGTGTTTGTATCGCATCTGGCTATTCTTATAACGGTTGCCGTCTTCGTGACCTTTTTTATACAGGGGATTATACCCGGCTCTGTGCATGCCCTGCTGTATCCGGTAAGGCGGTTCTGGCTTCTGTTTGTTTTTGTCGGTATTTTACATGGATTTTTTACTTACGGAACAAAGATCAGCTATTTCCCTTTCGTTACGTATGAAGGTATTGATCAGGCGGTTATACAATGGCTGCGGCTCTGGACCTGGCTGGAAACGACATTCATATTCATACATTTCAGATTCCACATGGTAGTATTGAAAGGTTTACAGAAGGTATTTACCGGTAACCGTTCAACCCTCTATGCCGGATTGCTGGCCGTGGAATATTTCCCGTCAATTGTTGAATTAGTACAGCAGAAATCCGGTACCCTTCTTCGGACCCTTTTTAAAAACCCATCTCACCTAATTTCAGAACTCTTTAATAATGTGGTAGATACCATCATTGCAGAGAATGAGAGGTCTGCCAAGACCATATACTGAAAAAAAGCGTTAAAAAACCCTTTATCCATCACTCCAATACTCCATTACTCCAACCTGGTATCATAGTGAAATCCTGCCTGCTCTTATAACCCATTTATTCTTAGTATAGAGGTCAGGTTCTCTGAAGTTGCTTGGCCCAACCCCAAAATTCCAGTAAATTTTAAAGTCAAAAAATACATTGACATGACCATTTAAATTGACTATACTGTATATATGTGGTCAAAAGGAGGTGTTTTATGAGAACGATGGCTGTTAGCAAATTCAAAACTAATGCGTTGAAAGTTATTAATGAAGTTTCAAAATCGTATGAAAGTATTATTATTACTAAAAGAGGAAAGGCTATGGCGGAGCTTATAGCATTTCGATCTTCAAAAAAAGAAGCCGTTCCTGGAAAGTTGGCATCTTCACTCTTAGATGAAAAAGATATTATTGCACCGTTGGGATCAGACATGTGGGAGGCATGTTAATGAAATATTTACTTGATACTCACACATGGATTTGGTGGAATATGCATCCTCAAAAACTATCCCGAAAGGTAAAAAAAATAATAACTGAAACTGAAAAATATGATGAAATGCTTTTATCTGCTATTTCACCATGGGAATTTTGCAAACTTCTTGAAAAAGGTCGACTTGTTATATCGTATGATCCGGAAGAATGGATAAAAGAAGCTATGGACATGCCTAAATTACGTTTAGTTCAATTTATTCCAACGATTGCCTATAAGTCAACTGTATTGCCGGGGGCATTTCATGATGATCCTGCGGATCAGATTATTGTTGCTACTGCTCGTGAAGAAAATGCGACAATTTTAACAAAAGACAAA
>CBDVBE010000446.1:0-5025 GCA_965372145.1 uncultured bacterium
ACCCTGAGCCGTGTCGAAGGGTGAGAGGTTCCTTTTCAGACAGACTAAGTCGCTCCCTCACTTATGCATTTCATTAAATCTTTTCAAGGATACTCGCACTGGTGAGTCAGGTAAATACTAAGAGTTTTTTGGAGGAAAATGGCTGGTCGAAATTGATAATAAAATGACATGCAAAGGCGGTTATAACGGTAAAAATACAGGTTAAAAATAAAAAGAGAAATATTTTTTCTACTAGTATGACATTTTATATTTGTTTTTTTCGTTCGTATGTGTTATAATTACTATGTAATTAACTGTACCTGTTTTTTCGTTTTAATGTTTTTGGCGGTAACGTTTCAGAGCGATGATAGTAGAATAAAAAGAGACTCGCAGCGAACGGAAAAATAAGATTAACCGTTCAAAGCGAGATTTTTTTTACCAGAACATGTAGAGAATACAATGGTACAAAACACATACTTAATTTTAAAGGATTGACCTAATGGAAACAGGAACTGTCAAGTGGTTCAACGGCTCCAAAGGCTTCGGTTTCATCGAACGGGAAGATGGTCCCGACGTATTTGTTCACTTCAACGCGATTCAGGGTGATGGGTACAAAGCACTCGATGAAGGAGACAAAGTTCAGTTTGAAGTTGAACAGGGACCCAAAGGACCCAATGCAACAAATGTCACGAAGATATAATTAAGATATAATCTTAATACCATCTACAAAAAACTCCGGTCAGTTCTGGCTGGAGTTTTTTATTTTTCACTCCCTATTCTGTGTTTTTATTTAGAACGGCGTTTACAATAATCAGGTAAAAATCTGATCAAATAACTTTTTACTATCAAGGAATTATCGTGAAAAAAATATTACAGCTTATTATAGGTGTTATTGTAATTATCAATTGCGAGCTGCCTGTTGATCCGGTAAATAATAATTTAGAAAATGTCGTATAGGTAACCAATAATACTACTAATGATATGTATCCCCAGATTTCAGGTGACAATGTAGTATGGGAAGGAGACGGTATATTCTTCTGGGATGGTACTACAATAACACAAGTAACGAATAATCCTTATAATGATGATGATCCACAAATTTCAGGCAACAATGTCGTATGGCATAGTAGTGATAGCGAGATATTTTTCTGGAATGAAGACTCTGTATTTAATGAAACATTATAACGAAGAAGGATTTTAAAAAGCTTGTCAAACCCCATCAACGCAGCCCGGTGTATCTTATGAATTGTCTTTTGTGTTTTTAAATAATAACTCCACGCGCTCCCCCTGAGATAAAGCCCATGCAAATTATAAGGCCTCTCTACGGGGAAGATTTTTCCCGGGGGCAGGACTGAAGGCTTTCGCGAAGCGTCCCAAAAAGATTAAAAAGTTGTACATATCTGAATTCTATTATTATATAATTTCCGTATTGATACCCACCGCATACTGTCTGAATTAATAGTTTTCCGGATAGAAGGACATAATTATGGGTAAAGCAATGGACAATCACAATCCCGGGCAGGATATGCCAATCGACACGGTGCGCCTTCAACATGACGAACTCGTCAGGTCCATTCGTTTTCTGGGAGATGTTTCAGTAAAGATTCACGGGTTACGTGATGAAAACGAGATATACAAGACTATACTCGACGAATTCGGCAAGTCCGGACATTACAGCATCAGTATTCTCCTCCTGACCGATGACAAAACTCATCTTCGGCTTGTCGGCGCATCTCTAACCTCCGAAATACTGAAAGCTGCGGAAAAGGCTTCCGGCTTGCGGTATAAAGGGTTCCTTATCGATTTGTCGAAATCAAACACCTACAACCAGGTGGTAAGGCACGGAAAGATTGTTCACACGTCCACAATCGACATAATGAAAGAAATACTCCCCAAAGGCCTGACGAAACTGGTTCCTCTGCTGACAAAGATACTGGGACACGAAAAAAAAGCTTCGGTTCTGCTGCCGATTTACATAAATGACAGCATTGTCGGGGCTGTCGGTGTAACTCCCCCGGAACTGTTTGAGGATTTCGTTCCATCGGCGGAGAACTTCAGCCGTCAAATTTCCACAGCTCTGGAATTGGCACATCAAGCCACCGAGAGCAAGCGGGCGAAAGAAGCATTGCGGGAAAATGAGGAAAAAATACGAGCTATCCTTGATGCTAGTCCCGATGTAATACATCTGCTTGATATCAATGGAATCATTCTCTCTTCGAACGATGGTTTTGCGAAAAGATTAGGCTTAGAAATAGATGACGTTGTTGGTAAATGTGTTTTTGATTATACCTCCAATAAATCAATACCAGGAAGAAAAGCGGCGATTGATAAAGTCTTCAGGACGGGTGAGCCGTTACAACTCGAAGATGACGGACTGTCCGGCGTATTCGAGTCGCATGTTCATCCTGTTTTTAATCCGGCGGGAGAAGTAACAGCGGTTGCCGTTTATGCCCGCGACATCACCGAGCGTAAACAAGCAGAGAGGGCACTGCGGGAGAAAGACTTCATAATTCGTTCCGCCTCAAGCGTCATTGCTACAGCCGGCATGGACGGCAATATGACATATGTAAACCCGGCCTTTTTAAGGGCCTGGGGATTTGATAACCCGGATGAGGTGATAGGCCGCCCATTCCCTGAATTTTGGATGGTTAGCGATAAGAGGGATGAAATCATGGCTGCTTTGACGGGCCGGGAGAAAAAATGGAAGGGTGAGACGCTGGCAAAGAGGAAAGATGGCTCTGTTTTTAATGTTATTGTTTCCGCTGCAACAGTTCTTGATGACAAAGGTGCTCCTGTTGCTCTCATGTCAACATCGGTCGATATCACCGAGCAGAAGCTGGCAGAGGAAGCCCTGCTGGAAGCCTCGAAATTTAGAGAAAATATTCTCTCTGAGGCGCCCGTCGGGATATCAATTTATGACGCCGTGTCCGGACAATGTTTAGCCGGGAACAAAGCAATTGCGGAATTAGTTGGGGCCAGCGAAGAGCAGGTGCTTGCACAGAATTTCTATACTATCGAATCCTGGAAAAATTCCGGTTTGCTGGAGACGGCAAAGAGTGCATTAAAGGACAATTCAAAAAAAGAACTGGAGGTAAGTGTTACAACAACATTTGGAAAGGAAATATCGTTTTATTGTTACTTTGTCCCTTTTCAGGCAGGTGAAAAAAGATACTTACTATTTACGCTTAATGATTTAACCGAGCGCAAGCAAATGGAGAATCAACTCCGCCAATCAGAAAAGATGCAGGCAATCGGCCAGCTTGCCGGCGGAATAGCACACGATTTTAACAACCAGCTGGGAAGTATCCTCGGCTATGCCGACATGGTTCGGGAAGAAGTGGGTGACAATCCAACCCTGGCCCGGTACGTGGACAATATCCTGATAAGTGTCAGGAGGTCCGCGGACCTTACAGCTCAGTTGCTTGCCTTTTCGCGGCAGGGGAAGTATCAGGATATCATCGTGGATATACATAATGTTATCCATGAGGTCGTTTCAATGCTCCAGCACAGCATTGACAAGCGCATCGTTATCAAACAGCACCTTAATGCCAACCCGCCGGCGACCACCGGCGATCCGACTCAATTGCAGAACGCAATTCTCAACCTTGCGCTCAATGCGCGTGACGCTATGCCCCGGGGCGGTGATTTGATATTTTCAACCGATGTTGTGCAGGTAGATAAATCGTATAAAAAGAACAGTGCCTTTAAGGTTACGGAAGGTTCATACATTCAGATATGTGTTACTGATACGGGTACAGGCATGGATAAAAAGACACAGAAACATGCATTCGAACCGTTTTATACCACTAAGGAACAGGGTAAGGGGACCGGAATGGGTCTGGCCGCCGTGTATGGCACTGTTAAAAACCACAATGGTTTCGTCAATATTTACAGCGAACCCGGTAAGGGCTCCACATTCAAGGTATACCTGCCCCTTGCTGAAAGTGAAACTTCCCATTCTGAAGTAAAGGGAATATCGGCGCCGGCAAAGACCGGGGCAGGGCATATCCTCCTGGTTGAAGACGACGAAATGCTGCGTGATGCTGCAACCGCTATGATTGAAGCGCTTGGCTATGAAGTAACGGTATGTGCTGATGGTAAAGATGCGGTAACGTTTTATAAAAAATCTTGGGAAAAAGTGGATCTCGTCCTGCTGGACATGGTTATGCCTGTTATGGACGGCAGGGATACATTTATTGCCATGCGGAAGATCAATCCGGAGATTGTCGCCCTGCTTTCTTCCGGGTACAGTCTCAACGGTGAGGCAAAAAGCATTCTGGAAGAGGGCGTTAAGGGATTTATTCAAAAACCTTACCGCAAGAGTGAATTGGCGGAAAAAATCGCGGAGCTATTTGGAAAATAAGAAGAGCAGTCAATCAGATTATAAAATTAAAAAGCTTTTCATAAACTAATGGGAAAATAATAACGCAATAAATGACGGTAGCCTGTGTGAACATTGATTCTTTTATATAATCAGCCGTGTGGAACGATCATCCCTGATCGTGTGTTGAAGATGGGATTTTTAAAAAGCTTTTCAGACCCCGTGGTCCCCTGCCTATTTGCCTTTTTCCTTTCTTCTCCCGCTATCTGAAAATGTATATTCCTGAAAAGGACCAACCACACACTTTCTGTTTTGATAAATTCGGGGTTTGTATTGTTGGTGTAAATCTCAAAACTGGATTAAATATGGATTATATATTATTATATGAGTAAGTTTGCCAAATAACTATTACCGTCCATTGTAATAAAAAAAAAGGATAAATCATGAAAAAAATTATTAAAAAAGTTTATTGCGACACCTCTGTGATTGGAGGTATTGCTGACAATGAATTTTCAGAATACAGCAAGAGATTCCTTACCTATGTTAAATCTGGTTTCTTTAATCTTGTTTTGTCCCCTGTTATTGATGATGAAATAAATTCAGAAGGAACACCGGAAGAAGTAATCAAAGAATACGAAGATTTGATAAAACACAGTGAAATAGTTGATGTTACACAAGATGCTATTGAACTTCAGCAAGCATATCTAAATGCGAAAATATTAACA
>CBDVBE010000447.1:0-5014 GCA_965372145.1 uncultured bacterium
GCTGTGTCATCCGCTCATGCACCCTGTCCAGATAGCTGCTGATTATCTCATGATTGTCAAGAAAACGCGGGTCGTTTATCGAATCGTACACGAACGACGAATCCCGCAGCAGATTTATAGTTCTTGCGTAAATTCGTGAAACCCAGATTTCCATTTGCTCGTCGCCCGATAAAGTTGTATAGCAAAAAACTGCTCTTTATTCTTTAAGGTAGCATAAAACAACAGTCGCTGCAATGGTAAGATTGAGGATGAATACGATTTTCGTTTTCTAGGATAAAACAGCTTTGTAACAAGGGGAAACAGGGATAGAATTATCGCACAATGATACTTTTCTTTACAACAACTGATTCCCCTATCGTTAATTTTATCAAATATATTCCCGTCTGTTCAGCCCTCCATAAAGCAGTATAATCACCCGCATTTGTGTAACCATTAAAAAGCGTTTTCAACTTTTCCCCTTTTACGTTAAACACCTCTAACAGTACATGGCCTGGATTCTGTACTGTAAACTTGACTAAATTCCGGGAAAAAACCAATAAACCTGGGTTCGATTTTACGGATTTGGAAAAATTCTCCTCTATCTCCGTATCACAATATTTTTCCTCATACTCGGCATAGTTCACAGCGCCTGCCCAGACCTGCTGGTCTTCGGTAAAAACAAGGTCAGGATTGAAACATAGATTTATTCCGGAAGGCCCTTGAGGAAGGCTAATCGATGAAATAGATTCGGGGAGGGTGTTGAGTTTATTGCTAGATATATCTAATTTGATTAAAAATGAAAGTTTGCCGATGCTGTCAGGTAAAGATATCAAATCATTTTCAAGGAGATGTAAGCTCTGCAATTTTAAAAGATTACAAATAGCATCGGGAAGTACAGTTAAATTATTGGCCTTCAAACTTAAATAAGACAATTCTTTAAGATTACCGATTTCTGGTAAGCACTCAGTTAATTGATTATAGGTAAAATCTAAAAAAGTTAATGATGAAAGATTAACTATTTCTTCAGGAATTTCTGAAAAAAAATTCCAACAAACATTTAAAGATTTCAGGGAAGAAAGATTGCCGATTGACTCCGGCAAGGAATTCAATTTGTTACTACATATATCCAGCTTTTCTAACACTGTAAGATTACCGATTTCAGAAGGCAATGAATCCAAATCGCAGTCGCATATAAGCGTTTTTAATGAGGATAAGTTACCAATTGTCGATGGCAACTTTCTTACAGGACAATGAAGATTAATATAAGCGAGAGATGAACATCCCCCAATCTCCTCCGGCAGTTCAGTCAACCCGCATTCCTGGATAATAAGAGAATCAAGTGCTTGAAGCCTCCCTATATATGAAGGGAGGCTTTTAAGGTCGGAATGTTTTATCAATATAAGGCTTCGTAAGGCCGTTAGCTTCTCAATAGCGGATGGAATGATAGAAATACACTCCTGGAAAAAAGGTTCCATACCAATCTTTAGACTAACCACACGATCATTCTCTATCTCAATGAGATATTTTAATTCAACTCCTTGCATACCGTTAGAATCGCATATCTCTCTCACTGCCAGGGTATCTTCATGAATATTTTGAGAAGCAGCAATTGAGCACGTAATTACGATAAACATAAATACCGAAAGTACTCTTATGTAAAACATACAAAAACCCTCCCTGCTAATCCTTTAATGACGAATCTATCTTCAGAAGCATCTCACTGCCGTATTCAGCATGAAACTCCGGCAGTATTATTATATCATTGCCTGCAGTTATTGAAAGCCCGCCTCCGGAATGAACTGTCGTACTACTGCCTGTCATCCCATTAATAGTAACATTCTGTTCCACAAAATGCGATTCTATTGTGGTAATATCAGCGTTATTAATCAAGAGAAACATACAATCGCTGTATGGCCGGTATGCCTGTGCTTTCAAGGTGCCTGCGCCGCATAGAATAAATTTATCATTATCTATGATACCACTACTATAATTATTTGCCATATAGAGAAATGCATCTCCAAAATTATCTCCTTGTATTAATGCCTCAAGAAAATAATTGTACTCAAACTTTGATTCATAAAATCCACTATTACCATTCGATGTACCCAATGACATTAACCCATCGTGCCCCATTGCGTACAAGAGCCCAAGATTGTCGTCTGCGGTATAATAGTTTATATGACATGCCTGCAGCAGATAAAACGGAACCTTTGAAGGCCCACCATCGTCACGCATTGAATAATATGATCGGTTAAGGCTGTCTTCACGTATAAAACCGGGGTCTTCATTGTCAATAACAATAGTGTCTCCGTTACTCAGTCGAACAAACTTGACCGCATCAGCGATTGAAGCATCGTTTACCATATCGTTACTATGATGGTTCGCATTTAGTAACACAGTAATAACATCATCGTTATTAACATGAAATGAATTGCACATAAGCCACCACTGCTCAGGACTATTACCGCGCATATCGACCCATCCTTCGAAAACATTTCCTCCGCCATTTAAAAACACAGAAACATAGTTATTATCATCGTTGGTGGGAGCTTTAAAAAACCACATATATAAACTATAATCTCCTGAATTCCTGATGGTATCGGTAACCCATCTTGCTGTATTATCAATTCCTTTTTTACCGATTAGTAACTTATCCCTGTTTCTACATTTATAATAACTACCGCGATAACCACCTGTTGTTATCCTATCCCATAAAGGTACATTACTTATATGTGTGAAATATCCATGAAGAGCTACTCTGCGCTCATTAAAACTATGTCCTCCTATTCCAGAATGCTCGAATATACCTGCCCATTCGGAACCGCGGGAGTCATCCCTGAACTTAGGGTATTTCCAGTTCTGATAATTTATTACACTGTCGTATGGTACTCCCTTAAAAGCGCCTGTGTTCACCGTGCCGTAGGGCCCGGCCTGCAACTGAGACTGCCAGTTAGATGGATTGCACTCCGGAGTGCCTGCTCCAGAATTAACAAAATAGCGCGTTGAAGCAAGTCCGAGACTGTCAAAAGGAAGAGACTGTTTCAAATAGTGCAAAGCATTTGAAGGATTATTCATACCATATTGTGGGCAATGCCCCATACCAAATGCTCTCGGCGGCACCTTTGCCCGCTGTGTCATCCGCTCATGCACCCTGTCCAGATAGCTGCTGATTATCTCATGATTATCAAGAAAACGAGGGTCGTTTATCGAATCATACACAAATGAAGAGTCACGGAGCAGGTTTATTGTTCTTGCGTAAACGCGGGAAACCCAGATTTCCATGTGTTCGTCGCCGGATGCAGTCTCATAACGTACATCAAAATATGGAACAGGTATACCTTCAGGAGGAGTTACAGAATAATTACTATCCATTGCAGGATACTTCCACAATACCGTATCAACGGTAAAACCGGTATCCCCGATTGTATCCCACACATCCATATAATAATAATCCACGGGATAAACCTCACCCCCTTCTTTAGATCGATTATCGTTAAACATCTCCGGTTCCGGAATATCACCTATTAATACGGCTCCTTCCAATGTATCCCCGGTTGATACAGATGCGACATAATTGGCAACAAGCGTATCACGTAAAGGCCTGCAGCGATCCCATACAGTGCCGGACTGCAAAACAGGAAATACAATAACATCAACCGATTTGTTATCGATAGACTCGACATTGGTTTTATACAGTGCTATTTTAGCACTCCCGTTAACGCCGGCAGAACTGTCATAATAATATGATGAGTCTACAATAAAGAGCACTTTCGCATAAGCGGAAGTGATAAGAATAAGAACCGGCAATAATATCTTTAAATATCGTATATTAATCATCGCCGCCCCCTCTCGAAAGAAGTCCCTGTTTAACACCCCGTACCAGGCTGAGAACCTCCAGGTATCTGTTTTTAAATACCGGGTCGACTTCTTCGTCAATATCGTCTGCAAGTCCGCTCACGTTCTGTTCAATATCTTCAAGTTCGGGCACCAGTGTGGTATCACAGTATCTTGCAGTTGCGCTCAGCAGCAGGGAGAATTCTTTATTAATCACAAATCTCGGGCGATTAAGAAGCAGTTCCGGTATTGCGTATTCGGCGATAGTACCGCCGAAGCTGTCGATGGCAGAGACCACTGCGCTGCGGATGTTATCGGCGTCGTTCGCGTGCAGGGTGTGCGCTTCACGGTACAGCACAATCAGACGTTCATAAAACTCGCTCAGTCCATACTTCTTTGTCAGAATAACTGCTTCTGCTATATGCAGGCCGTCCTGTGCGTTGTACAGTGCGTCTTCGATAATATCGTATGCCCAGCCCGGCAGTCCGGAAATACTCCGTGTTTCAAGCCAGTTAGGCAAATATTTCAGAATGTATCGCTGTTTGTATTCGCTGTTTGTGTTGTATTGCTGCTCAAGGTCTTCACTTCTGGTCAACACGGACATTTCCTGCCAGGTAACACTTGCATTTGTATATGCGAACAGCATAAAAAGAATAGCCGGTATAAGCCAAACCCTGCGGCTGTTTACAGGTTTATATACTTTCTTTCCCATTATAGTTTCCTTTGTGTAATTCTTTGATACAGGTAGTTATTTCGCGTTTTCCAGTTCCTTGATTCTTTTCTCCAATTGAATAATAAGCAAAGTCATTTCCTCTATTTTTTCAACAAGTTTAACCTGAATGTCACCTACATTCATACCGTGTTTCCTTACTTCTTCCTCAGTTGGAAAACCGGGCAATCGTTTATATTTACGTATGTATTGGTCAATCTCAGGTATTGATTTTAAAGAATGTGTTGACGAAAAAACATAATCCGGAAAAATGTTCTGCGTTACTCGTAATTCTTCAGTTTTTATATAGGGGGAGGTGATTTCATTTGTCGCGTTTATATATTTTCCCTCTACTAAATCACTGTATATTTTCAATGAATCCCCGCTTGTTCTCATACCCTGGTCGTCTATAAACCACGATTCTCCCGCACGGGTTATAATACTCATGCCACCTGGTGCATTTACAGTAAAAACATCAGCGTCTTTTCTGGG
>CBDVBE010000448.1:0-5010 GCA_965372145.1 uncultured bacterium
ACCACTGTTTCATTCGGGCACTGTCGTGCTTTTGTTTTTCAGCGGCTTCCAGCCGTAAAAAATCAAGCCACCACCTCTGGTGGTGGTAATTTGACTATTGCATGGATACTATTCCCTAACTTCCAGTAGCCGGAATTTAAAAACTATGCTCAACTTAGAATACCACTAATTATAAACTATTCCCAATAACAGGAACAGATAGTGTCTTGCGCCATATCTAAAAAACTAAATGAATTCTCACCATAGTGTAAAGAATAGTAACTTTTTGTTCTATGGATAATTGTTGAGTCGATTGTATTATTGGTGAAGAAGTAGTAGGTTGGATTGTTTTTCGGATGGGTATCCGAGACTATTCTGTTGTCAAGAGGATTGATTTGAATTGACCGCATGAACGAGGTAATAGCAAGACCGAATAGATTTCCCGTTTTCTCAGACATTGGCGGGAAGTAGCTCTTCAGTAACATCTCAGTCCCGGTGCCGGAAATGACTGTAAGGGGGATACCAAGTTCATCCATAAGCAGTGCCGTGACGGTTCCGGTATCTTCAGTAGCCATCAACCGGGTTTTGAGTATTTTGCCCTTTATTGCAATGGTACAGAATCCCTGCATTTCCCGGAGGTAATTCTCTCGTACCTTCACCGATGCGATTGAAACAGCAGATAGGGGCGTATGTTTTAGTGCAGGTGTACAGGCCATACCTAAAATAAAGGTAATAACAGAGGAAAACAGTAATACTGAAAAAAAATTATTATTCATTGGTAATGGAGAATTGGGAATCAGGGATTGGTTCGAATGACGGTTCTTCGTGTTGAATGAGAATGTAATCACCGCTTTGTTCAACGAGTCTGATCTGTTCAATATATTCACGAGTCTTTGAAAATGTAATTTCAATTGCCGAAAAGATTGTTTTGGCCATTGCGTTTGTTGGAATAAGAATAAATGTTCGGGGTTTTTCGTCTTTGACCCTGACGGTGAAGGGCATGTTTTTACCGAATTCTCCCTTGAGAAAACGCATGATTTCCCGGGTTATTGCTTTTGCAACGATTTCTAATGAAGGTTGTTCTACATAGATACCATTCTCAATATGGTACCGTTTCATTTCATTATTTGTTAAAAGAATAATTGATTCAAAAGGTGTTTTATAGTGGAAAAGGATTTTGTCAGGATAGGAGAATGAGATAGTACCGGTTGAGATGAGCGGTTTTTTAAAGAGTGACATAGAGCGGGACTGTGTGAAGTCAGCCTGGAAGTGTTTATGTTTCGTTAAATATTTTGAGTGGAGAACTAAAAGGCTGTCAGCAGTATCACTATACGAATTAACTCTTGATAAAAGGAGTAGAATGAGTAGTAGGTAAACGTTTTTTAAAAGATAAATCATTAAATAAATTCCATTGTTAGAATATTTATTGTTTTAAGTAATTATTCAGGTGTCATTTAACAAATCAGTTGAAGTACCTGTATCCTATTCGTAATCCTAATCTTAATCTTAATCCTAATCCTAATCTTAATCCTAATCTTAATCTTAATCTTAATCTTAATCCTGACTCATCTATAATAGGTTAAGATTAGGATTAAGATTATGAAGTATAAAAATATTGGGTTTTAATTATACAACTGAACAGTTACTATTTTAAAATATATAGTTATTCATATGCTCGGATATGAAATATTTCATCAATAGTGACCGCCTCAAGTTTTCGTTTCTTTATTGCTGTACAGAGCTGATCAATTTGATCAAGGATTACCTGCTTGTATGAAGGCTCGGGTAATATGTCGTGAAGTATGATCACTTCGCTATTACCTGCCAGTGAATGTATGTGAGTAATCTTTTTTATGCGCCGGTTACCGAAATCACGCACACCTTTGCTCCATCCGATGCAATGCATGTTTAATTTGTCAAGTGCTTTAAGGGTGTGCATATTCATGAGTCCAACAGGAGGCCGGTAGAGGAGCGGTGTATGACCGATCGCCGTGTGAATTTTTTGTTGCGCTTTGCTGATATCGCGTATCAGCGGCGCCGTTATCCTGAAATTGGAAAAGATACTGTGCGACAGGTCATGGCAGCCAATAGTATGTCCGGCATCAAAACATTGTTTGACGATAGACGGATATTTTTCGACGTTATTACCCACTACAAAAAAGGTAGCTTTAAAAGCGTGCTTTTGAAGAATAGCCAGTATATCAGGAGTAAGCGCCGGATCAGGGCCGTCGTCAAAGGTGAGTGCTATGGTATTTGATCCCGGAACGCCCCGGTATAAGACTTTGCCGAAAAATTGAAGGCGTATATTTATAATACCAAAGGCGAATATCGGTATATGAGCGGTCATGAGAAAGTAAAGAAGCACTCTATAAGCCGGTAAAAAGACAGCAGCACAACAGGTGAGTGCAAATGAGATCAGCCAGATGAAGAATGGGGTTACACGCATACGTTAACCACTGCAGCCGCTTGAGCTGATGGTGAATATGAACCGATAACATGGGTACCTTCCTGTGAATGAGCAATAAGCTCATGGGTAATAATAGCAGGTTTCACAAAAGAGTCGGATGTTTCTATCAAAGGAGGTACCGGGGTATGTTCTTCATAAAACGAAGCGGCCATATCCGCGCATTTTTGTGCGGGGTCTTCTGATCGGGTTGCCTGTGGCCCAAGCGCACTAATACACGGTTTTTTAATGTCGGGTGTATTGTCAAGAAGAAATGCAACAGCGGCTTCTTCCCATTCGGCATTCAGGTATTGCCGGCACTCCTCTGACAGGTGGGGAACGATGGTATCGAGTAATGCAATTCGTTCATCAATCGCAACAATGCATACCGGAAAATCGTGCTCAGTCAGCAATGATGCTGTAACCAGTGCAGATGCGAATGAGTTCTGGCCGTCGCATACAGTGAGATTCGGTCCGTTAATTTTAAAATCCAGTGCCAGTTTACCGGCCATACTGTTATGTACCGATGCTATGAAGTTACGTGGCGAGCCGAAACCGTCTTTAAAAACACCATCTAAAAAACTTTTTGTTTCATCGAGAGCACCGAGTGCGGTTGCAGTAACGATAGATTTTGGCGGTGTGTCACAGTCTGTTAATAATTTATTTACTGCAGCGTATGCCATACACCATATACGCGGAGCGCGGGAACGCATCATCTTCGGAACGCCGGCATTCCAATTCTGATTCTGTGCAGGGCGTGTAATACTTGTTTTGAGAATATGTAAAGGTTTCATGATACTTGATCTACGTTTAAAATTATTATTTGTAACCATTTTTTAATTTTAGATTTTGGATTTTAGATTTTGGATTTTTTCAATCCCCAATCCGCAATCCCCAATCCGCATTCCCCAATCCGCATTCCCCAATCCGCAATCATACAATTTTGGATTTCAACCCTGAACCCTGAACCCCTGAACGGCTACTATTATTTTTCCCATTTTGAGAGTACTATAACTGCATTATTGCCGCCGAAACCAAATGAGTTCTTCAAGATATACCGAAGCTTCTTCTCTTCTCCGGAAGATGGTTGTGCATTAATTGTTTCATCAGGCTGTTCAAATCCCGCGGTTGCCGGAATCTTGTTTTCATTAAGCGCACACACGGCAAACACCGTTTCAAGGCTGCCGGAAGCTGCAAGTGTATGGCCGAGTGTCCTTTTCATGGAATAGAATGGTGGTAGTGGATCAAATAGTGTGCGCATTGCTTTTATTTCGGAAACATCGTTATCCGGAGTAGCGGTTCCGTGTGCGGCAACCATGTCGATGTCGGCAGTTGTTATACCTGCTTCCATGAGTGCGGCATTGGTTGCCCGTATCGCGCCGGCGCCCTCCGGATGAGGTGCAGTCATGTGGTGGCCATCGGCGCTTGCGCCCCACCCTGCCATGCCTGCTATCGGTGATATATCAAGCTGTACGGCCGCTTTTTCTGAGGCAAGCAGGAGTGCTCCCGCACCTTCACCGAGACTGATACCGACACGGCGTACATCAAACGGTTTACACCCTGAAAAATCAATAAGCATAAGGCTCGCAAATCCGCGTATCGTCAGAATGGACAGTGCATCGACACCGACTGCAAGGCAAAGATCGTAGACATTGTTTTCAATAAGACGCTTCGCCATTCCCAGCGCATGAAGGCTGCTGGAGCAGGCTGTTGAGATTGAATGGAAACCATGAGCATTAACCTGATTGGCAAGAAAACCGGTTACTGCAGTTGGTTCATGAAAAGCCAGCTCTGAAGATGCATTTTTACTATAATCCGGATTATCCCTCAGTTCACGATAGAAGAGTTCGGATCTGGTCATACCCGCAACCGTGGTCGCCAGTACAATGCCGAGTCTTAAATTGTTTTTCTCACCTACCGGTCGCAGGGCTTCCTGCACTGCCCAGAGGGCGAGTCCTATAGAACGGTTCGGCACCGGAAAGGAGAACTTTGATGAAGGATCTTCTGCGACCTGTCCACACAAAGGGATCTCTTTTAATGCTGCATTGAAAAGAGATAATGGTGTCAGGCAGTCCAGCCCCTTTGAAACTGCTTCATACCCTTTTGAAACACCATACCCTGCGGCAGACACAGCACCCATCCCGATAATCGGTATACTACTCATTCTATTATTCAAATCTCTTTATTATTATAACCGTTTACAGGTTCACCCACAAGGGGATAACTCCTGCTGGAAATACCCTAAAGGGCACTTTGTAAATTTCCTATCAGTCGTTTAAGGGTTCCTCGTTAAAAGGTTAAATCGTTTTTTCCCGTGAAAAAATGTTGTGATGATGCTTGGGTTTATAAACAGTCATGATAATGACGTTTCTGCTGTGTTCAGACCTCTGGACATAGTGCCATTTTTAGTCAAAAAACACAATATCAGTTATCCAAAACCGTTGCCGGTCTCGCGCGCGTGCGTTAGGTACATATTATATATATGCGATACGGTAGAAAATTTGCAAAAACCCTTTAGAAACTTGTCAAAAATCAAAATAGCACTTCATAAACCGGCAATTACAAAACGGTGTATGTCCAGAGTTCTG
>CBDVBE010000449.1:0-5009 GCA_965372145.1 uncultured bacterium
GGAATCTGAATGCATAAATCCGCCATCCGGATATTCCCAGGTGATTTTGCCATAACGCATGCTGATCTCTTCCATATGGACATAGCGTTCATATTGTTTGTCTTTTACATTGAGCATGTACGGCCTTACCGAGCATACCTTTACCTGTTCCAAAGTATGGGTGAAATAACATATTTCAGCGCCTTCATCATCGATTTTGAACCACTCTACTTTTACATTTGGATACGTCAATCCTTCACAAACCGCTTTGTAGAGCAATGGTGATGATTTGTCGTATGCTTTGACAAATTTGAACGCTTCATGTTTCCGTGTGCCTGTAAGCTGGCCGGTATCCGGGTCGGTTGGTATGCGGACTTCATGATCAAATGCAAGCACTTCAATAGCGCCTTCTCTTCCGGCTACAGTACAGCCGCCTTCAACATCGTCAATCTTCATATATGCAGGAATTGGCATATATCACTCCTTTGCGTGATAGGTTAAAAAATAGTTGCCTACAAGTATTTACATTAAAAATCTACATTGTGCTTTTAATAAAGTCTGTGATTGTCGTCACAAAGCATCATTATTTTTATTTTTTTATTTTCCCTTCGGCATCTGTGAAACAAGTGACAGATTAATGTCAATTCCTTCAATCTGAAAATGCGGCATGACTGAAAGAGAAACAGAAAAGAATCCCGGATTATCCTCTATCTCGTTCACTTCAACTTCAGCGGCCTTGAGTGGATGGGTCGCAATAAGATCCGGTCCCGGATCCGGCATCTCAGTGACCAGTCCGCCGACCCATTTATTGAGCTCTTCCTGCAGAACCGCTTTACTCTTTGTCGATCCGATATTTTCACGCTGGATTACTTTTAAATAGTGTGCTATCCGTGACACGAGAAAAATGTACGGCAGTCGTGAATTAATACGCATATTAGCAGTTACTGCCGGGTCATCATATTCTTCCGGTTTCTGGGTTGAATTAGCAGAGAAGAAACAGGCGTAGTCACGGTTTTTATAGAATGAGAGTGGAATGAAACCTTCGTTTGCAAACTCAAATTCCCTGGTTTCCGGGATTAATATCTCGGTAGGAATCTTCATCTGCTTGCCTTTGCCGACATCAAAGAAATGCACCGGGAGTTCTTCCACTTTACCGCCGGATTCCGGACCACGGACCTGGACACACCAGCCATTATTAATGTAAGAGCGTACCATATTAGCTGCAAAAGAGAATGATGCATTACCCCACAGATATTTCTGGTGATCTTCACCCGTGACCTGTTCAGTGTAATTAAAATCCTTTACCGGAATCGTATCCGGACCATACGGCAGGCGGAGCGCAAATTTCGGTAACGTTAATCCTACATAACGGGAATCCTCAGTCTGCCTGAACGAATTCCAGCGCAGGAACTCTGAGCGTTCCATGAAATTATGGAGGTCTTCAACCTTAGGAAGATCATGAATCGATTCTTTGCCGAAGAATTTTGGTGTGGCGGCTCCCAGGAACGGACAATGGCAGGATGCAGAAACTTTTGAGATTTCCTGAAGAAGAGAGATGTCTGCAGGGCTGCTGCTGAAATCAAAGTTGGAAACTTTAGTAGCATAGGGTTCTCCACCGGGTGTGTCGTATTCATCAGTATACACATGTTTATACAATCCGGACTGAATCGTCTCCGGAGCATCCTCAAAATCCTCAGCAAGGTCATCTTTTGATACGTCAAGAAGATCGATTTTAACGTTCTTCTTGAAATCAGTGCGATCAACAAGGAACTTTAGACTCCGCCAGGCAGTTTCCATCTCCTGAAATTTCGGGTTATGAAGAATTTCGTCGAGTTGCGCGGATAGTTTTCTGTCAATCTCTGCAATGTGGTGGTCAAGCACTGCTTTGTCAATCTTATCAACAGTTTGTCCCGTTTCCACGATACTGTCAATAAAAAATGCCAGCGCAGCGCCTATTCGTTCATTTGCATTACTGTCTGCCAGTATTTTTGCATCTTTAAACCCGGAAATGTCTACTGCATTTTCCGGAACTGCCAGGTTCATCGTTTCATATATAAATTCCAGTCCTTGTACTTCCTGGGCAGCTTCCTTTTTTTCCTGTTTTTGTTTTTCTGCCATATAGGTTCTCCTTAGAATAAACCGTTATTGTCCTGAATTATTTGTTATTTACCCAGTTATTCAGCTTTTGGTTCTTCTTTATCATCTGCAGGCTGTTCTTCCGGAACTAGCGCTTTCAACTGTTCCTGCAATGATTTTACCGACTCAGGATCCTTAACAATTGTTTCAAGACGTTTCCGGAATTCTCTGTTGTCCAGTAAGTTGGATTTCAGATCTTTGATAAGGTTTCGTGCAGCAAGAAGCCGGCTTAGTTGAGGAACTTCTTTTGCAACATTTTCAGGTTTGAATGAATCAACGTTCTTGATATTCAAATCAACGGACATATCGCCGCCTTCTTCAGAGAGTTTGTTCTCAACGTTGTATTTCAGATTGAGATCCATACTTTCCATAACTTGTGTGAAGTTATTCTTGTCAACAGAAATTTTTTCGCGATCTCCAATGCGTTCATCATGTTGTTTGCCTGAGAAATCACCAGCAACGAGCATTTTAAGAGGCAACTCGATTTTTTTCTTAGCGTTACCTTTGCCGACATCGAGCTTCAGGTTAATTCGTGCAGGAGGTATTTCATTTTGGAAACTACCAGCCATGGCCTTCCACCTTTCTAAAAAGTTTATGTATTAAGTTTTAATGCACTTTTCGGATCAATACAGCTTATCTTACTTAAAATACTATTTTGCTTTTCCTGAATGGCAAGTTGCATATTCTGCGGCTTCGAATTCCCCACAAATTTATATGCCTTCACCAGCAGGCACCAAGCTTCAACAGCAAGGTCAGGCTCCCATTTATCTAAGTTATAGGTCGATATTTTTTCATGCAGGGATTCAAGAATTGCCTGTGCAATATCAGCATGTTTCGCTGAAAAAAGCAGATTACAGAGCATGAGCGAGCGGTTGAAATTGATCCGCTCAGAGCCGCTGTCATGAATTTTGCCCTGAAGGATTTCAACTGCTTTATCGGTTTTACCGGCAGAGACGAGTTCATTGATTTCTTTTCGTTCTTCCTTGAGCGGGTCACCCCGTGTTCCTCCGGCCCCGGCAGAACCTCCTGCTGAAAGCATGGGTGTTACTTCAGATTCAATCCAGTCCTTAGTAGCCGCATCACAGAATGGTGAGCCATCAGAATAACATAATTCACGAATTTCCGGGATTCGTTTTAAAAACAGTGCTGTTTCTATACATATTGCCTCATATATAGATTTATATGCATCTCCAAGATTTTTACAGGCAGTCGCACTCATGCGTTGCAGGTCAATCCAATAAAGGGTTGGCCCGGAACTGAAATCTTTCTCTGTAGCTGCCAGAAGTTTTTTCCAGTCTCCACTCCCGGTACTATTTTTGAGAAATGTTCTACGTTGCTCGGTAGGGCCTTCGATTCGAATTTTACCGCCTTCTGCCGGCGGGGCTTTTTCAATGCCATCCCATCGCAGGATCCTCATTAAACGATATCCAATTGGCTTTTCCGGTTCTTTTTCTACAAGAAACTGTGCTATTTTTCTCCCATTTGCTTGGGCATCTTTCGTGTTTTCCATCGGTCCCTGAGGAACAGGCGTTGCGGCAGTGGGAGTGGGTGTTGAAGGTGCCGGGGCCGAGGGTGCTGATTGTGATTTTTCACCACTCGGAGGCGGCTCTGTTGCCGCTTCAGGTGCAGGTTCCGGTTTTGGTTTAGTAGTCTTTTCCCATTTTTGCGCGGCAGTGAAAAGTCCTGAAGGAAAAGGTGACCCATCCGGAAATTTATCTTCCAATATAGTTTTAATCTTACCGAGTGATTCAACAAGTCTCTGCGTATGTTCATAGACCTCATCATTCGGTTTTTTAGTCTCGAGTAAATCCAGGTAGCGTTGCTCAGAAAGCCATTTAAAGGCCATTTGTTTCGCCCGTGGGCGTTCTGGAAAAAGAGAATCATAATTTTGTTCGGTAAGTTGTGCCAGGCCATCAAAGATATCGCTAAAGTTTTCCCAGTTTTCATTTCGCAGATAGGCAAAACTCAGGAAAGAAAGAATTCGAATGTCTTTTGATTTTTCTTTCAGGAGCGTGTGAGATTTTTCTTCGATAAGGTCATAGTCAGTATTTCCAAATTTTCCTATTTCTGCTTTTAATAGATCAAAATCAGGATCATAATTGATATTTTCACCGAATGTATTCTCACCGGAAAGGGGAGTGGTAATTATTGAAAGTAGTTCAGAAGCGATAATAGTCTCCTTGTAGATGTTCCCTCTTCCTTACTATATATACTTTAAGAACTAAAATATGCATCATGTATAGCGACATATCAATAAAAAATTGATTTTTAAAATTCCCATTAATTGCGGGCAGCAATTTTAATTTTCCATATTTCAGGATTTTACGCTTAAATTTTTATATTTGGAATAATAATAATTAGTTAAAACCATAAGCAAGAAATTGTTGCCAATTATAAGGCACGAGAGTATATTTTTTGTTCAACAGTTGAACAAGAGTGGTGTTAATATATACTTTTATTATATCCAGAACAGGCTCCTATGAATCCGGGTACTGCCGACGGGGGAATGGTATGCCTAAAATAATGTCGTATTTCGATTAAGTATCCAAGGGTATATATAATTTAACGCGGGATAAACCCGCAAGTAAGTTCCTTATCAGATTCCTTTCTAAAAAACAAGAAAGCAATCTGTAAGGTACTAAATTGAGCGGTTCCAAGTTCCTGGTTCAAGGTTCAGTTGTTATACCGCATTGTTATTACTGACATTGTTGATACTACTCCAACGGAAACTTTTTTAACCCATTGGGTGGAAGTTGTTAGAGCAATTATTTATTCGTTGTCCTCTTAAAATAAGCAAATTAACCCTGAACGCTGAACGCTGAACCCTGAACCCTGAACGCTGAACCCTGAACTTTGATTTTAGATTTTGGATTTTGGATTTTTTCAATCCCCAA
>CBDVBE010000450.1:0-5005 GCA_965372145.1 uncultured bacterium
TAACATCAGGCAGTTCTTTATCAAAAGCAGTGGCACGGTAGACCCATGCAGCACCGGCTGCTGCAACAGTACCGCATAAATTCATGGGGCCTTCGACATTTCCCCAGGGGGTGGTTGAGGTAATGCCGCCGGTTGGCGTGGTTACCGAATGCTGCCCGCCGGTCATGCCGTAATTGAAATTATTGCTGATGATAAGGGTGATACCAATATTACGCCGGGCCACATTGAGAAGATGCGTACCGCCGATACCACACCCGCCGTCTCCCTGTAATACGATTACCGTTAACTCAGGACGGGCGAGTTTCAGGCCGCATCCGTAGGTGATCGAGCGCCCGTGGAGCCCGTGAAATGCATTCGTCGTAAAATATCTGTCCGCAAGGCCGATACAGCCGATGTCGGTAACAATGACTACATTCTTCGGATCAGGCTGCAGCTTGACTAGTGCACTGTCAAGAGCTTTTATCAACATACCGTGACCACAGCCGGGACAGAATGGCAGGGGGCCGATTTTATCTGTCATATAACTGGTATGCTTTTTTACGCTCATTGCAGTTTTCCCTTTTGCAGGATCATCTCAGGGGAGATCAGGGTCGTATCCATCTTATTTACCCCAACAACGTCTACGGTGCCACGAGCCAATCGTTCAATCTCCAGCAGGTACAGTCCCATGTTCATTTCAGGTACAATTATTTTTTTAACGTTCTTTATTGCAGATCGTATGATTTTTTGGGGAACCGGGAAAAGTGTTTGGAGTACCAATGAGGAAATCTTTATTCCCCTGGAACGGACCTCTTGTACAGCCACCGCTGCGGAACGTGATGTGATTCCATAGCTGATAATCAGCGTTTCGGCTCCTTTCTGGAAATCCTTTTTAACCAGAGCTATATCATCCGCAGCATCTTCAATTTTAGCGGAGTAATGGTCGATCATCTCCTGAATCACGGCTGGATCGGTAGTAAGATAACCGGTTTTATCATGGGTTGAGGTAGTATATCGTGCGATATATTTCCCGCCAAAATCTGATATGGGCGGCACATCGGATGGCTTGTCGAAGTAATGAGGCTGGTATTCTTTTTGGGAAGTCACCCGCCTGCGTGTAATAAGCGGCGGCAGTTCTATTGCGTTGAGATCAACCGACTCTTTTGTAACGCCGATTTCCTTATTTGTCAGGACAAAGACCGGGGTCCGGTACTGTTCGGCAAAATTGAAAGCCCTGTAGGTGAGCTCATACGCCTCACCCACGGTGGCAGGACTCAGGGCAATAACAGGGAGGCCGCCGGAAGTTACCCAGCGGGTGAATTGTATATCTCCCTCAGCACCCTTGGTGGCGGATCCGGTTGCCGGTCCCTGGCGCTGGATATTTACAATGACCATCGGGGTTTCACCCATGATTGCCAGGCCGATATTCTCGCTGTAGAGACTTAAGCCGGGCCCGCTGGTTGGCGTTAGTACTTTTCTGCCGGCCATGGCAGCACCGATGCAGAAGCCGATAGATGCGATTTCATCCTCTGCCTGAATGGCAGTCCCGCCCTTCTGCGGCACCCATTCCAGCATATAGTGTAGTATTGAGGAAGAGGGTGTTATAGGGTAACCGGCAAAAAAGTCACATTTTGCCTTTATCGCGGCCCTGGCAATGGCTTCGTTTCCTTCAAGAAATTCTCGGCTCATACGGTTATAAAATAAATAAGGTTTAGCCAAACTTTATTAACGCGGGATAAACCCGCAAGTAAGTTCCTTATCAGATTCCTTTCTAAAAAACAAGAAAGCAATCTGTAAGGTACTAAAACCCTCACCCCTTCAATTCCCGTCTTTCGGATAAAAGATGAGATTGCTTCGTTGTTTCACTCCTCGCAATGACACTAAGGTCAATCTGTAAGGTACTAAAACCCTCACCCCTTCAATTCCCGTCTTTCGGATAAAAGATGAGATTGCTTCGTCGTTTCACTCCTCGCAATGACACTAAGATCAATGTATCAACACCGTCATTATGGGAAAGGGGATTAGGGTATATTATTCTACTGAAAACCTCTTCTCAACCATTTTTATATCCAGGTTCTCAAGTTCTTTAAGAACCGGTTCATATATCTCTTTTTTCGTGGGGATCTGTACACCCCGCAGAGGTATCTTTTCTTCTGCCATTAGTGAAACACCAATTGCCAGAGGTAAGCTGACAGTCCTTGCCATAGAGGTGTCGCCATGGGGAATACCATAATCTATTAATGTTGAGGTGATCCTGTCCCTGGATTTATCGTGGTTTTCAATAGTAAACGTATGCCTGAGAACTAACATGTCTCTCTCCCCTTCTTTATAAACCAGTTTCTCGAGCAGCAGTTCACTTAATATATCCAGTCTGTTATCACAGTCAGGAACCGTTTCTTCGCTGAACAGGCCAAGCCAGTCAAGGTTTTTCATGACAAAGTTATCTTGTGCAATGCCTGCTTTCTCAGCTGTTTTTGCATAGATATCATCCTTTTCACCGGCGCCGATCATATCAGCCATCATTTTTCTATAGGTAACACCTTTTAGAGTATCCACAGGTGTATCATCGACTAGTCCCAGGTCAACCATTTTTTTAAGGGTATCACACCAGCCGATATTTCGATAGGTTCCCCGCATCACAGTAAGGGCATCTTTCAAATTATAAAGGTCTTTATAAGGCAGAGAATCCCGGTTCGGATACACCTCAAATGATCCCAATTCTTCGACCTCTTCAATCCGTTTATTCAGGAACAGGTCTTTACCTTCAATGTTTACAATTTCACCGTTTTCAAGGAATTTCGCCGCGTTTCGTGACGCAAGGACCACCCCTTTGGGGCTCCAGGAGAACTTATAACCAAAGGGATTGTCATTAGCTTCAGGTGCAGGAAGGCCGCCGCAATAGGAATAAAAGTGCAGGACCTTACCGCCTTCACCGTAGACCGTATCAATAATCTTCATGGCAGACATATGGTCAATACCCGGATCAACACCGATTTCGTTCAGGAACAGAAGACCTCTGCTCTTTGCTTCATTGTCAAGTTTTTTCATGTCTTCGCTGACATACGAGGTCGTGGCCATATGCTTGTTATTTTTAATACATAGTTTCGCAACCGTATAATGGTGCACCCAGGGAAGGAGGCTGATAATGATATCATGTTCCTGTATTAATTGTTCCACTTCCTCCTGGTTTTCAACAAGTATATGGCGGGCAGTACCGTTATCATAACCTGAAACCAAATTTTCCGCCTTGCTTACCGTTCTGGAAGCGACGGTTACCGCCAGATTTTTTTTTAATAAATAGGTGACGCCGGGTTTGCTGACCAGACCCGCGCCAAGTACGAGTATTTTTTTGGTTGTTTGTGAGCCTTGCATGGTAATTATGCTCCTTTACAGGTAGTCGTTAATATAGGAAAAATCCGGTGTCAGTTTCCCACGGTAGACTATAACCGCTTTTCTGATCGGTTCCGGCAGTTTACATTCTGAAAAATCAACGGTATAGTCGGCGTGCGCAACCGCAGGAACAAACTGTTTCAGATGGGTGCTGAAATCTATTGAAGCTTCACGGGGAAATTCACAGGGAAGATTATCTACTGCCATGACAACAACACCTTTTCCTTCGACACCGTCAATCGTTTCATTGCTCAATGGATTAAACACATACACGGGATTATCAGGTGTTGTTGCACGCATATTACATTCAACCGCACCCTCGACATCACAACTGATATCGCCAATCACCCGAAGCCTCGGTGATGCGGTATCATCGAAGAGATTTTTCAAATACTTTCTTGTTACAAGCTTTGGATACCGCTCGTCCCAATAAATAGCATTTACAAATATCTTAAGATAGGGTATATACTGTTCAAATTGGGAGTGATATTTTTCCGGATGATGATAATAGTCATCCAGGTTGAATTCAGCAGCGGAATTTGACGGACGGACTAAATCCTCTTCCTTGAATATCACCTTGTATACTTTTTCCCTGGAGTACTTTCCGTTCTGTATAAAGGTGTGCAGGTCAGACGGTGCGATTTTTTCTACCGGGAGAAGGTCATATATTTCCTGCGCACCGTTTGAAACATTGCCGTAACCGGCAAAGCCACAGATACACGGGCAGAGCGAGTCTGGGAGGCCGGCTTTTATTATTTCTTCACCAATTTGTATAACCGCTTCTTTTGCCTGTTCAAGTGAGTTGTAATGAAATGCATGCCGAATCATTGAAAAGGGATTGTCGATTTTTTCCCATGCCAAACGCCTGCCGAATGCCCAGAGTGTGTCCACCATACCGGCCAGTCCTGCATGTCTGCCAAAGAAGATAATCCGTTTACCGGTGGGATCGGTGATCTTTTCGTAATCTATCAATGTGCAGCCAAGAGCCAGTATCCTTTTCAGCATGGGGATGTTCGAGAGTTGTCCCTTAATGGTATGCGAGAAGAACACATAGGTTTTTCCTTGTTCGAATAATTCTTCGGGTATCTCCTTTACTGCGAATATAACGTTACACCCGGATAGATCCTCTTGTATCTCAGCTCCCACATCGGCATAGTCTTTATCCGGATGTATCCGTATCGGGCATGGTTGTACAATACTTTTAATGCCATGCACATCTTGCAGTTCTCTAATTGCATCCGGAACTAATGGCGTTCGTTTTTCCCATTTGTTTTTATCTTCCCGCCGAATACCTATGATATATTCGGTATTATTTTGATTTTGAGCCAAAAGTAATCCCCTGTGCCGGAAGAGAATGATTATATATATGATACCATTTTCTCATTACAGATGTCCAAAATAAAGTTAATCCTCACCCCTCATACCTTTTTTCCTTTACCTTGGGGGGGTAAGAGGAGGAAACGGTGCTGGGTGAGGATAACTTTATTTGTAACCGTTCACCGGTTCAGGCCTCCCCGATTGCTGAATCGGGAAATGTAAAATGCAAAGTGTAAAATGCAAAATTAAAAATACAGAACCCTGACCCAGATGAACTGCTATAGTCCCATTTATGGGGGATAAGTACTTTAGAAATAAT
>CBDVBE010000451.1:0-5003 GCA_965372145.1 uncultured bacterium
ACACCCTTTTATAAAACTACCTTTCATTAGGTATCTTTAAAATGAATGTATTTGGTACCATTTCCAGATGCATCTGTGTTTTTAGTCTGCTGCCATGCTATAATATCTCTGGTTTCTGCCCCAATTCCGCTAATTTTTTGACCTGTTCATCAAAATTCTCTGTCAGCTCTTCACGGCAATGTCCGCAGCATATGTAAATTCGCTTTCCATCATTATCGACATACAAGCTCTTATCAATCTGACCACCCATGACAGGACAAACTGTCTGCGGTTGCAGCTCCTGAGTACCAGTCTCTGCTTTTTGTTCAACTGCAGGTTTGGTTTCTTCCTTCCGGGAAGTTTCTTGACTGCCGCAACCAACAACAAAAACCAGGGTTACAGATACTATGGCAACTAATATTTTCTTTGTAAAAGACATAGCATACTCCTTTTGTAAGTACTTCGTGGTATAATTTTCAATGTGTATATTCTCTGCAGACTCCTATAATAAAACTTTACACAATAGTTGCGCTAACAGACAATCGGCAACTTGACATAAGGCAAATTATAGGCGTAGCGGTATTGTTTGAGGCTTTGCAGGAAGATCCTTGTGGACACGAGAAAGAGCAAAGTGATTGAGTACAATGGGTTTATATAAATGAATCTGTAATATCGGCTGACCGAGAAAGTCCTTTACGGTATTTCTCAGGGACACCGTGTGCACTTCTGTGGCGACATCGGAATTCTGCTCAGGCATTTTGCATAAAACATTACATGAACACTCACCCTCACACCGGCACTGCTTATGAGCAGGTGCAGTATCTGATTTCTCCAGCTGACAGCTTTGTGGAGTATTAACAGTTTGCTCATGGGTGCAACAGTCGCTTTTTTCCCGCTTAGATTCAGGCTCTTTTTTAGTACAACAGGAGCATTCCGGTTCAGCCATCCCTGCCTGTAATAGTATCAGAGAACCTATGAGTAAAAAAACGGTTATTTTAGTATACTTGCGTGCCATGTAAAGTACCTGTCTATTATCTTTCTCTTTTCATCATATTTTTGTACACTTGTGTCTACTTTTATTCCCAATAATATTACGAAACTCACCTTGAAGATATTATTTAAAAAGTACTTTTAACATTCGCATACTCCTCGAAATCGGTTCTACTGGATATTATTGCAAATGGTATGCCAAAATAATCCGGTATAGTAGTAATCGTATTTAACCCGATTAATTCATAAACTTCATTTAATTACATGGTAACAAGTTATGATTGAACACATTACGTAAATAGGGCTTATAAAAATTCGTCACCCTGTTTCTTTACTTAACAACAATTTGGTTTATTGTATTTCTCCCTTTAAACCATTACTATTGCGGTGTACATTCAATAGTTAAAATCATGGAAATCCTATAAATCATGTATAATCCGGGGTAAATATTAACAACAACCACCTTCACCATCCTTTGAGCATCCACACTGGGGCTCTTTTCCCGTAATAATGCTATAAATCTGAGCTGCCGCGCACCCAACCCCTTCTTTTACCCAAATAGCATCATAAGCGCAGTTATTCATACAGGCCCCGCACTCAATACAGAGGTCCTTATCAGTAATTACAGCACGTTTATCCTTCATTTCAAACACACCACGGGGGCATACGTCAACACACATGCCACAACCAGCACATTTTTCAGCTGTATATTTGAGTGTTACCACATCCTTTAAATATTTCATACCATTATACCCCAAACTTGTAACTTATACCACAATAAAGATAAAACAGAAAGTATACATGCTATAATATACACAGGAATTGCAATTTTCATCTCTTTTAATACACCGGACGGCCCGGTAAATGGCGTGCAACCGGTAAAATTAAGTGCCAGATACGAACTCACTGCCGGAAAAAACAGATAGAGGATTATAAGAATCGGAATACTTTCAACCTGCGAGAACGATGAACCAAAATGCACCCATAGTATAGGCAAAACACCAATCAACCATCCTTTCACCGCAAATGATTTAAAAGGTATAAGTGGTAACAGTAACGGAGTTACTATGGCGCCGGTAACTATTGCAATAAGACCCAGTAAATAAAAAAGAAAACCATCGGTAATGGCATTTTTGAAAATGATACCCTGCGACTGTAAACCGAATATACCGAATATAACCAGAACATATATCCAATATCTTTTTATCGCACCGTTAAATTCCATAGGAGTTAACACAAAACGATCCATAAAAGTAAATTGAATTGTACGCATTGGCTTTGTTGCTTTATAGCCATTTTCTAAATACTCTTTAATATTTTTGGCATAAACCGGCCCGTATTTTACGGTAAAACCGGTCTCTCTTTTAATTTGATGAGCCTCTATTTTGGGTGCACCAAGTTGAGGTACTATAATCTTACGATGATCGACAATTGTATCAAGCTGTACGTTATTAATTCTACAAATAAGCTCTTCCATGCCAAAGGTACCTTTACCGGCGGCACACCATACATTGATTCCCTTTGTATCAAGTACCAGAATCCACCCGTCAATACCATTCAGCTCCCGGCGAAGAACATCAAAACTGAATTTGTAGTTTGCCGATACGAAAACCGGTGACTCTTTCTTGGCATTCCCGACCGCATATAATCCAGGTTTAACCCGATATTTCATCCGGAACAGATCACTGATTCTGCACCGAAAAACTCCCCGGCGTTCTTCATGGGCCCATTTCGTGGATACCTTTGGCACTGGTCCAAAATCGGTATCAACCATCCCAATCACCCAGGAGTTTGTATCCTGATTGGGCTCAACTACAGCGGCTGTACCGGAGCAACAGGATTGTTGCTCAGGTTCAGTTGGTTTTTCGCATCCGCAAGAGGATTGTTGTGGTTCAGGCGGTGTGCAGCAGTTTTCTGACATTATAAGTCCTTTATCCGGCCTCACGACATTCGAGTCCGGTAACTTTTCTTTTTATTGTTTTAATTTTATTAAAATCCTTTTTAAAAATCGTATCATGTTCGTTTGATGCAATTATCCACTGCAATGCTTTCTTCACCCCAAGGCCTGGTTTTTTCGGAAGCTGGTAATACATCCATTTTTCCTGTTTTCGTCCAGTTATCAGACCGGCATTTCTCAGTATTGACATATGTTTGGAAACGGTTGAAGGGGCAAGTTGCAGAAGCGCGATTATCTGACAAAGACATAACTCACCAGTTCGCAGCACCATAAGAGCTCTCAGTCTGCCGGGATCGGTTACCGCTTTCGTTATGGAAATAAAATCATTCATATTTTTATGCCCATATTATTTCGTTATTTCGCCATATATCGAAATATAATACAAAAAAATCTATGTATAAGAATTAATTGAAATTTTAACATTGTGCAACTTCAATAACTCAACAACCTGAATAAGCATCCGTATAACTACCCATACTTCCTACTTGGAGTTTTTTCTGTCGACTGAGGAATTACTGTAGTTCCGGCAAAGTAACTCTCCATAAATAATTCTGGACTACACTATTGGATTAAGAATAGTGCGATATTTTAGCTTTTTAGCATGTTTGTACCATGCTATAATAAGTATAAGGTATGATTGAGATATTCTTGGACTACGCTATTATTATCAATACTATCGAAAATTCTTACTTTGTTCACAAATTTTACCTATATTATAAATATAGTAAATATTAATTATAATATAATTCAGAATTTTACATAATCTATCAAAAGGAGATATGTTATGTTTAAAAAATTCCTGGCAACATTTACACTAAGTTTGTTCCTGTCCATCACGGCTTATAGCACAACAGTACTTGAGTGGAATAATTGTCATGGTTGAGGGAGTACCGCGGGCAGTGCCGACAAAAGTTACTCCTTTAAAACTGACATGGGAAATTCCCTTATTCTTCTCACGTATCATACTTCAGAAATGGGAACGAGTCCTGATTTTTTTACGGATGCTATCGAAGGGCGCGTAATGACATACTATGATTTTGCAATGGGTGGAGCTGCCGCATCCGGTAAAGATAATGGTCTAGGCATCAACGATCTTACCACAGATTATTTAAAAGCCAATCCTATTGGAACATCCGCGACTTTTGCAGTGGAATCCAAAACCCTTGATCCAAATCGCATGAGTGCAGAAATAACCGTTACCGTTACTGCTAAGGAATCTTTGCCTGAAGGATTACGGCTGCATGCCGCTGTTGTGGAGACACAAATCGACATGGTGGCACTTTACGGAGCACCTACTAAAAATGGACAAGCCTTTATATACTATGTGGTTCGCGAACTGATAACCGGTTCCACCGGAGAGCAAATGCCGCCTATGGCAACAGGGGAAACACATAGCTTTACCGGTACTTTTGTGAGAGACACCGCTATCCAGAATGCTGACAGTCTCAGAGTGACGACCTTGATCCAAAATGAAAGTACCAAAGAGATACTGGCTGCCGATGCCACCACTACTACGGCTATTCCAGTCGCAACATCGATTCTTTATAAAGGCAGTACTGTCAAGGATACTAAACCATTGGTTTATTCAAATAACAAAGGTATGTTTGTGGTTGTACTTCCTTTCTCTGATGTTACAGCAACCATTTTTAACATTCATGGTCGTAAACTTGGACAATACCGGCTAACCGGCAGCGCAGGGCAAAAAGCTTTTATCCCTCGTCCCCAGGTTCGTGGGCTTTTATTATTAAGACTGACCGCGGGCAACGAGAAAACCACTCACCGTATTCTCTGTAAATAAGATTGTACAAGGAGCGTTAATTGCCCAAATTACCGGGGTGAAATTGGTTGAAGAAAAACACTTTTAATTCCTTCACCCCTTGTTACACGTGTCAATTATAACACAACTACCACAGGTCAAGACTACTCTTTGTGTTTTTTTATACTTTCACTCTTTTTTGGTCACTCAGATACCGGGGAATTGCAATTAATTCAATCTCTATTCGGCTACCCAGGTTGCACTCACAATAGATTTGCCATTCTCACTTGTAGTCCCGACAAATACATCGCCCGGAGATAT
>CBDVBE010000452.1:0-4920 GCA_965372145.1 uncultured bacterium
TGATTTCTGATTTCTGCATTCTGATTTCTGTTTTTATACTTATTTCTTCCCCAGATACAACTTCACCTTAAAATCATTCGGGCTGGTTGCATTTCTTATCGCTTCATCTTTCGTAATGAGCTTTTTATTGAGCAGCTCCATGATAGCCTGATCAAATGACTGCATACCGTATCGATCCCTGCCTTTTTCAATGTTCTTCAGGATTTCGGTGATCTTCTCCTGTTCAAGGATATAATCCCGAATCGCCGCATTAACAATCATAATCTCAGCGGCAAGGATACGTCCTTCCTCATCCTTGCGTTCAAGGAGACGCTGAGAGATGACCGCCCTCAGGTTAGCTGCAAGCTGCAGCCGTATCTGCTTCTGCTGAAACGGCGGGAACGAGTCTACAAAACGGCCGATTGTCTCCTTTGCATCGGTGGTATGGACCGTTGCCATAACCAGGTGGCCGGTTTCAGCCGCACGCAGTGCGATCTCCATGGACTCAAGGTCTCTGAGCTCACCCACCAGAATGATATCCGGGTCCTGACGAAGCGCGGCACGAAACGCTCCGGCAAAAGTTCTGGTATCAACCCCTATCTCCCTCTGGTTTATTGAAGCTTTTACATCGGTGTGCAGAAACTCGATTGGATCTTCAATAGTGATAATGTGGCACTCTCTATGCTTATTAATATGGTCAATTATGCCTGCGAGAGTCGATGATTTTCCGCTTCCGGTCACACCGGTTACTAATACCAGGCCCCTGGGCGACATAGCAATCTCTTTTACAACTGCTGGAACCCGAAGGAATTCCAGTGAAGGAATTTCAAAGGGAATGATACGCATGACCAGTGAAATACTGCCGCGCTGTTTAAATGCGCTAACACGAAACCGTGAAAATCCTGGAATTGAATAGGAGGTGTCAAACTCGTTCGTCTCCTTGAATTTCTCCCAGTTCTCAGAACCGAGGATATTCATTGCCAGGCCTTCGGTATCCTTCGGTGTAAGCAATGATGCTTCAATAGGCCGCAATATTCCATGCGTACGCAGCAATGGCGGACGCCCCACTTTAAAGTGAATATCAGAGACGCCTTCAGTTACCATTGATTTCAAATATTCATCTATTCGTGCCGGCATGATATAACTCCGTCCATACTTAAATTTAGAAATCAGTAGTTATAGGAAAACGGGGGAATAACAGATTCAGGGACAATACAACACCTGTCCCCTTTTCATAACCGAAAAGTGTTTCTCTGTATATTGGCAGCAATGGAATAAAAGGCTTTGTTATAAAATAGTACATTCCACAAAGAATTTCTCCACTTTTTTTATCTATGTTTAAAATGCGCAGGTGCAGGTTCTTCATGGTAATCCAAATGTAATTACTCAAAAAGTTTTGGAACGTTCGGGAATGCGTGAATGCGCGTGAAAGCGTGAATGCGAACGACGAGATACGAACTACGAGAATTGAGTAGTTACAATCAAATCTTATATCTCAATAATATCTCCGCTTTTCATCGGAATTACTTTTTTACCCTCTTTTAGCAGGTGAAAGATTATATTTTTCGTTCACATAAAAAATTATAAGATTATCGATTTCTATCCATTATTTTAATACTCAGTTACCAACAATTCATCACCCTATACTATTTGAGGATTTCAGCTTTGAATATTATCATTGTCGGTGGCGGCTTAGTCGGCTATAGCCTTGCGCAGCACCTTGGTACGAGGAATCATCACATTACCCTGATTGACATGGACCCTGACCTGTGTAACAAGATAAACAGCAAGCTGGATGTATTTACCATTACCGGTTCAGGCTCCAACCCCACTGTTCTTGAACAGGCTGATATCAGGAATGCACATATGCTCATTGCCGTCACCCCTTCCGACGACTCAAACCTGCTCTGCTGTAATTTTGCGAAACAGTATGGGGTTGATAAACGTATCGCACGGATAAAATCCACAGATTATACGAAAAACAGCTCCCCGATCAGCCTGCACCGGCTGGGTGTTACCCATGTTATCGAACCTGAAAAAGAGATTGTCAACAGTATCATGCAGTATATTGAGCTTCCCGGATTTACCGAATCGGCTAATTTCCAGTCGGATAACGTATATCTACGCGGATATAAAATCACTGAAGATATGCCCATTGCCAATAAAACGCTTCTTGAAGTGACAAAACTTGCTGCTCCGGCACAACTGCTCATCGTGCTTATCATACGTGATGGAGAAAGTATTATGCCGACCGGCGCCGAGCGCTTTCTTCCCGGTGACGAGATTATAGCAATTATGCCGAGTGAATCAATAGAGACATTTCGCAAACTTCTGAACCGTCACGAAGCCAGGCTGAAGAAAATCATTATCTCGGGAGATTCTCTCACCGCAATACACCTGGCAGAGGTGCTGGAACCGCTCTCTGAGCGCATTATTCTCGTTGATCCGGACGAAAAGCACGGCAGGGAAGCTGCTTCAATGTTAAATAAAACCGAGGTACTCTTCGGCGACTGTACCGGCGTTGAAATGCTTCAGGAAGTGCATGTCAAGGATACCCCCTTTTTCATCGCTGCCGGAGTGGATTCCGAGGACAACATCATGGCCTGCCTTCTTGCCAAGGCCGAAGGTGCCAAAGAAGTTATTGCAGTAACGACCAATGAGCGCCATACCAAACTTTTTCAGTCGCTTGGTGTAGACCACATTATCAATCCCCGGAAAATCACTGCCCAGAAAATCATTGAAAATGTGATAAGACTCCCTATCAGTACCATGTTGTCAATTAAAAATGCCGACGTTGAAGTGAATCGATTTATTGCCGGAAAGAATAGTATTATAAGCGGGAAACCGCTCCATACAGTCACCGACTTAACGCGAAAATCAATTATCATCGGAGCGGTATTTCGAAACGAAGAGGTTATCATTCCATCGGGACAAACCGTGATTGAGGAGGATGATGAAGTACTTGCCATCTGCCCGCCTAAAAGTCTGAAACTGGCTCGGAAACTGTTTAAATCAACCCAGCAACTCTAAAAATAGATCTATACTAAAACCATGAATATTCGTTTTATCACCTATTCGATCGGCAAACTGCTCCAGGTTCTGGCAATGGTGCTCCTAATTCCCGCTGCTATAGCGATTTCAGAGTGTATGCCGATATCAATGGGTGCACTGATCATTGATGTCCGTTTCAAGGGTTTTCTTATTGCAATTCTCTCTTCCCTGATTATCGGCACACCTCTTACATTCACCAAACGCGACAGTATGGGCGGCAACCTTGTTCGTGAAGGATTCGCCATTGTAACATTAGGCTGGTTGATATTAACCCTGTTTGGCTGTATACCACTTTTTTTCTTTCACCTTTCAACGTATTCCTCTTCGGGTATAATGAATGCCTTTCTTTGTTTTACCGATGCCTACTTTGAAATAATGAGCGGATTCACCACCACCGGGGCTACCATTACGACAAATATTGAAGTCCTGCCCAGGGGGATTCTCTTCTGGCGAAGTATGACCCACTGGCTTGGCGGTATGGGAATCGTTACCCTTGCCCTGGCTATCTTTCCTGCATTCGGTGTGACTGCCTATCAGATGTTTCGCGGTGAGGTACCGGGCCCCACTACCGAACGGCTCAAACCGCGCCTCGCACAGACCGCTACTATTCTCTGGGGTGTGTATGCACTGCTTACCTTTGCTGAAACCGCTCTATTATATATCGGTGGCATGTCGCTCTTTGAATCGTTCTGCCATGCATTCGGGACCATGGCAACCGGCGGGTTCTCCACCCGCAATGCTTCCATCGGCGCCTACAACAGTAATTACTACGACTGGGTTATTATTATCTTCATGATGTTTGCCGGAATGAACTTCATGCTGCACTATCAGATCATCTTCCACCAACGTTTTTCCGTATTGAGAAATGACCGTGAATTTCATTTTTATGTTTCAATCATTCTCATCGCCATAGTCATAGGTGTTATCACCCTGCAGATAACCGGGCTTGCTGCAGACAGTGAGATCGAGCGCAGTTTCCGCAGTAAACAATTGACAGAGTCAGAGTTAACCGAACGAATGGCGGTTGAGCAGGAAAAGGTGTCATCCCTCTACTCAACGATACGGCATGTGACATTTCAGGTCATTTCAATCATTACCACAACCGGTTTCTGTACTGCTGATTTTGATATGTGGCCTAACTTTATGCGCTTTCTGCTGGTCGTACTCATGTTTTTCGGCGGTTGTGCCGGCTCAACCGGCGGCGGTATTAAAATGATCAGAATAATGGTGGTGCTGAAAACAACGTGGCGTGAGGTAAAATCCATGATTCAGCCCAAGCTCATTTCTCCCCTTAAAATCGCCGGAAGAGCGCTTGAGGAAAAGCAGGTGTCAAATATTGTCGGCTTCTTTATCCTCTATATTGTACTCTTTATTTTCTTTACCGGCGTCATGAGCTTTATAGTACGTGACTTTACCACGGCAATCACCTCTGTTGCAGCCACTATCTGTAATATAGGCCCCGGATTATCCGGCATCGGTGCAACTGAAAATTATGCCTGGATTCCCCTGTCTGGGAAATGGGTGCTTACCCTCTGCATGCTTCTGGGAAGGCTTGAGGTCTATACGGTTGTTATTGCGCTTTCGCCGATCTCCTGGAGGAAGTAGCGTTTCAGGCAGGCGTTCTTTGTTTTAATTCCTTAAGATGAAATCGCACGCTAAAATCCCTCGTCCTCGGTTTTTTCTTTTGAACTGTAAAAAAAAGATCGAGGACGAGGACGATGGAGGAGGAGGAGGAGGAGGAGGATAAGAGAGGTAAAAAAACCTGCGATTTTCAATTGTCAATTTTGCGTATTATACTGAAATCCGACTTTTTTTTAACCTTTAAACCCTGAACCTTGATTTTGGATTTTGGATTTTGGATTTTTTCAATCCCCAATCCGCATTCCCCAA
>CBDVBE010000453.1:0-4896 GCA_965372145.1 uncultured bacterium
TTATTAAATAAAATATTAATCCACTACCTCTGGTAGTGGTCCCGTTGACGAGGTTTCACCGGTGTCATAAATTATAATATGTACCTCCCTGAAAGGTGCGCTAAAAGTAGGGAGGTACATGTTGAGTAACTTAAACAAACTATCTCATACCCTTTGGCAATGCAAGTATCATGTTGTTTTTTGTCCAAAGTATCGATATCGGGTGTTGACGAATGGAGTTGGTGAATATGTTAAGCAACAGGTTTATTACCTTGCTAAACAAAAGGAAATGGTAGAAGTCGAAGAAATCAATGTTCAATCAGATCATGTTCATGTGATACTATCAATTCCACCTAAATACTCTGTTTCAGATATGATGGGTTTTATAAAGGGTAAAGCTGCCTTGAACTTGTTTCGCCGATATGAAAAGTTGGGCAAACAATATTGGGGGCGACATCTTTGGTCACGAGGGTATTGTGTAAGCACCGTTGGTTTGGACGAGGAAAAAATACGTAAATATGTAAAATGGCAAGAAAAACAGGAAAGGCGAGCAGAACAGCTCGGCTTAGGTCTATAAACTATAAACCAGCGTACCTTTCAGGTACTTCTTTTCAAGCCACCGCTTTAAGCGGTGGTAGTTGACTAGCATATAGCTTATAGGGAGGAGGGTAAGAAAGAATAATGGTATTCCTTTTGTGCTGAGGAGGATCGTATTGACGGAAAAGTAAAAGTTGAAACCATTTTTATAAGTGATGCGTAGCAGAAGGAATTATTCAGCTATTCATCATTTTATTGCATAGTATTCAGTAGGAGCAGAGTGCATTAATGCATCAGATGGTATCGTCTGATTTAGGGACTGCCCTTCATTTCTTCATTCCTTCTTTAATCTGAAACCTCCAAACAAGTGAACGGTTATTAAACATTTTACCTAACTAAAAGCTACGATAAACGAATGCGTAATTATATTTTTTATCCCTATAACTGAAAATGAAAGCCCCTAGATAAATCTGAGTAGAAGCGGAATGGCTTTTCATTAATCCCTCCGCTTAACTCATGTTTATCGATTAATATTATTTTAAAAGTTTTAACATGAGGATTACACCAGGGCAAACGTTTTGAAAATAACCTTCATCTACCCGCGATTCGAGAAATTTCTTTCGAATACTGAGCTTGATCAGGGATTGGTCGATTATTTCCTCGGTGATTTTACCACACCGCCGTCACTCGGTATTCCTATAATGGCTTCATGGACACCGCCCGACATTGATATAGAATTAATTGACGATAACAGTGGTGATACGATTGATTACAGTGCTCAAACGGATCTGGTTGCAATCAACTGTTTTACCCCGCAGGCGACACGTGCTTTTGAAATTGCTGATGGATACCGGGCGCAGGGGAAAAAAGTTATCATGGGCGGCTTTTTCCCGTCGTTCATGGTTGAGGAGTGCCTGAAGCATGCGGATGCAGTTAATGTCGGTGAGGTAGAACCTACGTGGGAACAGATAGTTGAAGATGCACGGCATGGAGAGTTACAACAGAAATATGTTGGCGGCTGCCGGTTTGACCTGGCAAACATGCGTATTCCCCGCAGGGATATTTTTTATAATAAAAAATCGTATGATTGGGAAGAGGACCTGGTACAGATCACGCGCGGCTGCTCCTATGAGTGTGCCATGTGTGCGATACCGGCCCACATGGGACACCGTATTCGACTCCGTCCTATTGATAAGGTTGTAGAGGAGATTAAATCTCTTAAATATGAGAATGTGTATTTGGCTGACGACGTATTCTTCTTCAAGCAGAGAAAGATCATCGATTATACAACTGAGTTGTTTAAGCAGTTGATTCCTCTTAAAAAGAAATATTTTGTTTCCTCAACCCTGGCGCTGAATACTGACCCCGCTTTTATCGATCTTGCTGCTCAAGCCGGTATCTGTAATTTTTACTGTACGATGAATGTAGATCCGGTCTCTATCAGAGCGATACAGGGAGGGAAAAAAGAACAGCAGGTACTCTTTGACCTGATAAAAACACTTGAGGATAAAGGCATACGGTTTTTCGGTTCTTTTGCGGTTGGCCGTGACTGGGATGATACCGGTATTGCCGACCGTATTCTTGAGCTCTATACAAAGGCGAATATCCATACGTCGGAATTTTTTCTTTTTACACCCTATCCCGGTACGAAACACTGGGATCGTCTTAACCGGCAGGGGCGCATTTTCGATAAGAACTGGAGCCATTACAACGGTGCGCATGTAGTGGCGGAACATCCGAATATGAGTGTTGATGAGCTGAACGAACAGTTTATAAAAATCTGGAATGAATTTTTTAAGATGAAAAAAAAGCGGCACGTTGGAGCGTTAGAACCAAAAACTTTTAAGGAAGGCAGACAGATTGTGGGTATACCGTTGCAGCAGAAGGGGGTACGGGGCCAGGCTGCTATAACCGGCATTGGTGCTATCAGTCCGATTGGAAATGATAAGGAGACAATACTCAATGCATTACATGAAGGGAAGACCGGATTAGGGCCGGTATCCAAATTTGATATGTCTTATTTCCGTACAGATATTGGCGGTGAGATCAGGGATTTCAATCCCGGCGATTATCTTAATGAGGAAGAATTAAACGAATTTGATGATCTGTATATCCAGTATGCAGTTGCCGCGGTACGGGATGCATTGAAAGACTCGGGACTTTCATTTGATGAAAAAGAGAGAAAGCGAAACGTTGCACTGGTTCTGGGCACCTGCAATGGCGGTTTACTCTCTGCTGAAGATGAGTATAAATGGAAACATGGAAAATCCGGTCAGGCGTTTAATGAGAAGATGAATCTTCTGGCCCAGTATTATGGCTTCGGCAAAGCGTTGGCACGGGTTCTGGGCATTGGTGGTGATGTCTGGGTCGCTACGACTGCCTGTTCCGCAACAACCGGTGCAATCGGTATTGCACAGATGCTTATTAATCGCGGCTATTATGACACGGTGCTTGTCGGTGGTTCCGATTCTTTGTGTGTTGCCAATATGTCGGGGTTTGACGGTTTGAAAGCGACTTCTACAACCTATACAGCCCCTTTTTCATTGCCGGTCGGACTTAATACGGGTGAAGCCGCCTGTTTCTGGGTTGTTGAAGAGATGGAAAATGCAATCTTGAGACATGCGCACTGCTATGCAAAGATTGTGGGGCATGCCACATCATCGGATGCATATCATCCGACTGCTCCGGACCCGCGTGGTGATGGTGCTTATCGAACACTCCACAACACCCTTATTGATTCAGGGGTCCCTCTTACTGATATTGGGTGTATTAATGCACACGGTACCGGAACTGAGGCAAATGACCGGGCAGAAAGTAAAGGGGTTGCTAAATTCTGTGGAGATACGTCCGTACCTGTTGTGTCACTGAAATCATTCTTTGGTCACTGCATGGGAAGTACCGGTATTCTTGAGGCAACGTGCAACATTCTTGCTATGAATGCCGGATTTATACCTGCTACGATAAACTTTTCCGAACCAAGGCCCGGGTGTACTCACGATTATGTTCCCAATGAGATACGCAGGAAAGAGTATAAAGCATTTATTTCAGCCAATTACGCATTCGGCGGGAATAATGCTGCTGTAGTCATTACAAAATGGGATCACGTTACAAAGCAGCCGCAATTAGAGGATAAACGTATTGTGATTACCGGGACCGGTATGGTCACTTCTTTGGGGATCGGTACGAAGCAGAATGTATCAGCTTTACGTAATCGGGAACGGGGATTGCGGCCGATCACTCCACTCAATCTCAAAGATATGCAGTCGGAGTATGCAGGTTTGGTACCTGATTTTAAAGCTGCCGATGTTGATCGACGGCTTGATCTGGCAAATATGAACAAGATCAGTCAATTTGCTACAGCCGCTTCAACTCTTGCACTCAGCGATGCCGGTTTACGGGTGAACCGGAGGAATGCTGAAGATGTTGGCCTTGTCATGGGGGTCTGTAACGGGCCCTGTGAAACCGGTCACATGGACAGTGTTTTTACCAGTGAGAATTATGCGGCAGATATAAACAGTTTCTCAAATATAACGGCAAATTCAACGGCCGGATGGGTATCGAATTCCCTGTGCCTTAAAGGGGTGAGTATGACCCTCGCCCCGGGGCCGCATGCAGGCCTGCAGAGTCTGGCCTATTCCTATGATTTTCTTTCTGATAACCGGGCTAAAAGCATTCTTGTTGCTGCATCCGACGAAGTATATGCCCAAACCTACTTTAATTATAATTTGATGAATTTTCTTTTTCAGGGTGAGCAGGAGAGAGAATATCAGATTCGTTTTGAAAGTGATAAAAGGAAGGTCCTCGGTGAAGGGGCAGCGGTTCTTATTGCTGAAACCCTTGAATCAGCACAGGATCGGGATGCCAAAATACTTGCAGAAGTATTGGGGTATGGTATGAGTATGGATGCAGGGCCGTTTTCTGAGCAGAACCTTGATACGGATGCTCTTGAGCATGCCTGCAACCGGGCACTGCTTCGTTCTGATATTGATGCAGGTGCTGTTGATTTGGTCGTCTGGGCTCCACAGGGAAATATCCAGGATAAAAAGGTTCTCGATGCTTTACAAAAAACATTTGGCTCACGGTACAGTGGTATTCCTTTTGCTGCGACAACTTTTAATACCGGGTATATTGAAAGTACTTCGATTCTGGTCAGCCTGGCTGCAACACTTGAGTCACTCTATGATAATAACACATTGTGGCCGCAGATAACCGGCATTTCCGACTTGGACAGCCGAACACTTACAAATCCCCCGGAATACATCCTTGTTGTGGGAAGTTCTGATATCGGCTATAATTTTACCGCTGTTTTACGGAATGGTAAAATGATATAAAAAGAGAATTATTGTAACTACTCAGGTATTCTTCGCATAAAGTGTCATT
>CBDVBE010000454.1:0-4874 GCA_965372145.1 uncultured bacterium
ATTCCGATCGTATTATAACCTATTTTCCAAAAAATGATTCATTGAGTGCAACATATAATAAAAGAAGCGTTGATGAGAAGGGTATTAAATACAATGTGAAGGACTGGAATCAGGAAATTCAGAAAGAGGTAAAAGACGGTTTAGTGTGTATGGTCATTCCCTGGTATGATCTTGCTATACTGCCGATTGATGGAAGAATTTTCGGATTTGCTGCGTTTGCAGAGGCTTCGGATAAAACTGCTGCAGTACCTGAAAATGCGCAGAAAGAGATCCCCGGTACGTGGGGGAATCTGGTCCTTAAAAAATAAGAATACAGAAATCAGCAATCAGAATTCAGAATGTACTTCTGAGTCCTGACTACTTTATTACGGTGGCTGTAGTTCAATTGGTTAGAGCACTGGATTGTGGTTCCAGATGTTGCGGGTTCAAGTCCCGTCAGCCACCCCATTCTTTAAATAATTGTCCTTCCTGAAATATATCCTTTTATCTTTAGCCTCACTATTGCCTTAAATTAAACGACTACACCCTATAATAACCTGTTATATGATTCAAAATTACTGTTTTAGCCTAAAAATGAAGGTTTTTATGTAAAATCGGGGGACTTAAAATAAAAGTACTGAAAAAACTATTTTTCAATCCCATATTTATCAATCAAATAAACCAGACTGGCAATTGCAGCGGTACCCAGCTGCAGTTCCCTGTGGTTTATTTTATCAAATGTGTCATTGGCTGAGTGATGATAATCAAAATATCGCTGGTTGTCAACGACCTGACAATAACTCCGGCAGCCCCATATTTTGATGCTTCAGATGCCCCAAACAATCTCTGGTCATAAGTATTGATATATGCCTTTGCAGGATTAAACAGTGATAGTGTGAATAGTTATTTCAGTAATTTTATCTTTTTTACATGAGAATAAAAATCTGTTTGAATTTTGCAGAAGAAAATACCACTTGGTAAACTGGCTGCACCAAATTCTACCACGTGGTATCCGGCATCTTTTCTTGAATCAAGAAGTGTATTCACTTTTTTACCACTAATAGCATATATTTCGATCTTTACTGGAGAAGCTTTTGATAAACCAAATCTGATTCTTTTCACCGGATTAAAAGGGGTGGCACTGTTTGGTAAAAGAGAAAAGGAGTCCTCTATCTTCACATTTTTTGAAACAGGCTGAATGGGAACGACTATATATAATTCATTATCCATCCATTCAATTCTACCGGAAATCCAATCTTTCAGGGTTTGAATCTCTTCTTCATAGGTATGATTTTCACATGACTCCGGCCATCTTTTAAAATTTCTTTCCCCTGCTTCATAAAGATAATCTGCCAGGGAATCGATTGCACCGAAAAGACCGTCTGTTTGAATTATTTCATTTCTTAATTCCTGCCATCTTATTTTTACATTTCTACTAAACAGGGAATCAGCGCCCAATTTTTCCCACCAGAATGGAACCTTATATTCATCATCCGGATGGGTTGTATCATAATTAACCTGCCATCCTTCTGTTACAAACATATCACAAGGATAAAAGGCTTTTCCGAGACTCAGGTTAAAATCCCATGCAGGGCCTGCTTGAAGTTTCCCGCCCATACTGTCACGATCTTTATGCATAAAAAAACTGATTCTGTATGCATCCACATTCTTACAAAATTCATTTAAAATACAATGATCTACAAATGACGGTACATCAATATATTTCGCATACCCATTTACAGGATCGTTATAATCATCTCCATCCATTACCGCTTCAAACTCGTCTATATAATTCTGGATATAGTTTTCCTGCTCAGCAACGATATCTCTCGGTTTTGGATAGTCATATTGATACTGTATATCTTTGGCTGAAGTCCAACCGTCAACATTTTCACCGCTCTCTTTATCAATCTTGATAATATATCCGCCTGTAACTGCATCGCCGGTTATATCAAAGTTATCCATACTGTAAATATCTACCCGATGTCTGTCTCTTTTGATTTTTTCCAATAAAATATAAATACCCTGATAAATGCCATTGAGAACCATCTCACAGTAGCGGGTTCGACTGGCATATCTTCCCATTTCATTCGACAGCTTATATGCAAGTACATTTCGTATCAGTGATTGATCATCATACGGGCCATTTAAAATCCAATCATTCTCCGGAGGCATATCGAGTAAGGAGACATTGAGGTTTTCACCAATGGAGTCCTGTGTTTCAAAACGATACTGTTTTTTAGGATACCACATTGTTAAATTTCCTCTCAGTTCAATCGCTATTTTTCCATCATAATTATTCCAGTAATCATCGATATAATTAATCTGTCCGTTGCCATTGTCAATAATTCCCATATCAGCGTCAATTCTAATTGAATCGACAATCTCCTCACCATCGGTGTTAATGATTACTATGGGTAAATTTGAAGAGGTTAACTCAATTGTGTCTGTCACAGAAACTGTATTACTGCTGTAAGCAATAAAAGTATAACAAAAAAAACACACAGAAAAATTGTTTAAAATTTTCCGCATAAAGCCTCTCTCTATCCCGAAGAAATATCTGTTATTATCTAGTCAAGAGAATCATTTTAATCCTGGTATAGGTATCAGTTTTTATCTGACTATAATAAATACCGGCAGCCAGGGTATTACCATTGTTATCTTTACCATCCCATTTGACATGTTTTTTTCCTGCCGGTTGCCTGCTATTTACCAGCGTTTTAACCTTTTGACTGCGAATGGTGTAAATTTCCAATGTTATGTGTGCAGATTCAGGCAGAGCATACTCAATGGTTGTGGTGCCGCTAAAGGGATTGGGATAGTTCTGCTTAATGTAAAATGTTTTTAAAAGATTAGTAACATATTTCTCTTTAATATCCACTGTCGTGTCGAATACTGTCTTAAACACCTGTCCCTCGAATGTAGTCTGGTATATGGTACAGCCGACCACTACAGGTTCAGAAAGCATATATTCATCACAAAGGAATATTCTGGTAATGACCTTCTTTTCTTTTAAGTCAACAACGTCCACTTCTCCCGCTTGAAGGGCGGAAAGAACGGCATAATTTCCTGAGACAGACATTCTGCCAACCTCAAATCCTATCGGAATACTCCACGCTTCAGATCCATTATCAGGATTAAGTGCAACCAATCGGTTCTTGCCGTCACAGAAAAGAATAGAGGAGTTGTATTTGGCCATTGCACAGATCCCCGGCGTAGCAAACTCATATTTATGGATCCAGGCTTCTGAACCATCAGAGATAGTATAGGCATGCATCTCACCGGTAAGAACAATATTTTCACTGCTGTCTATGTCCCGCCTGACATACATGACTTTACTGCCCACAACCACGGGTGGCGTTGGGGACATTGCCAGATACATATCCAACCAATCAGGATAGGGTGAAGTATTCGTTTTCCATGAACGATTCAACTTCCATGAACGATTCAAATGATCATCATAGCAGAATATATAACCCTGATCATCAGCGGAGTAAATCTTACCACCGTCAATGGTGATACCGGCTATTGGATATCCCTCTGCAGGAGTAATGGTATTGGTAACTTCACCCGAAGTCAGATCAATAGTTTTCAATTTTCCCAATGGTGTTCCAACAATCAATTTGTCGCCCAGTATTCCCGGTTGAGAAGAGATGCCATCAGTAATATTTATTTGCCAGGCTGAACACTTGATATCCCCTAAATCAGAAAAGCTTATAAGATCGCCTTTGTAAAATAGCGGGCTTAGACTTGCTTCTCCCGGTAACTGTACCGAATCGTTAAGGCCGCTCCCATCTGTATTAATTGTATACACCATTCCATTAGTTGCGCCAAAAGCAGCAATATCATCGTCAATTCTCACTCCTCCATAAATTGCACCTGGAGCTTGAAATAACTTTGTGATAGTAGCATTTCCACTAATCACGAATGGTTGTGTTACGGTAGAATCTGTTGTCGAATATTCCTCCACATCCGGTTGGAATTCTCCATTACTGTTATAGATTGGTCGAGAGACAGTATCGACAGTATCCTTATATAATGTAAAATCAACTTTGTTACCATCGATAACATACTTAGCATGATAACTATAGTTTGCCGCACCCAATGGAATTACAGGTACTCCGTTTGTTATCCACATCTCATTCTGGCCTTTATGACCGCATAGGAAGAGTTTAACATTATATTTGCTCAACATAGTAAATAATTCATGCTCATTAATAATTACGCTATAGCCAAATGAGCCAATAGGAAAGAAATGAGATATTACAATACAATTTTTTGCGTTTATTTGAGCCTCTTTAAGTGTACTTTCAAGCCAGGCCATTTCTGTTTCATCAATATAGGACTCGTGTATATAATTGAGTGCATTATTCAGTCCAATGATTCGCCAATTATCTATATCATGGTACCAATGTAATGATTGATTAAGGAAATGTTTAAAAAGAAACTTACCACCGGTTCCCGACATTACGGTCTCATGATTACCGGGAACGAAATAGGTGTTGGGACACTCAAAATCGATATTATACCGGTTAAAAAAATCATATTCATAGCTGCTGCCTACCTCCACCAAGTCTCCACTCACAACAAGGACATCTGCATCACCGGCATTATTAACACTTTTAACAATATTTAAAGAGTTTGTATCATTCCAATCTGAAAAATGGGTGTCAGTGAGATGGTAAAGATTAAACGAATAACTACAGGCATACCATATGAAAATCGTAAGTAGTATTTTTTTAAGATGTTGCATGTATCCTCACTTTTATTTTACTATGTTAATGACTTAGCCAGGTCTATACTCTATAATATAACCATTTCTTTTAATATTTCAACCTCTTTATAGGTTCCCGCCAGAAATTAGCATAAAACCGTAATAAAATCCCGCGTAATTC
>CBDVBE010000455.1:0-4869 GCA_965372145.1 uncultured bacterium
ATTGATTTCCAATTCGAATTGTGCAGTGGCCATTTCCATGCCCCTCTGCTTAACACACTGTTATTCCATCCCAAGGAAGCGATCACCCTGTAAATAATTGTGTACATAGTCTTTCACTGCATCTTCCAGCGACATGCATGTATGGCTACACCCTGCATTAAATAACTTCTGCATCTCTGCACAGGTATAATACTGATATTTATCACGCAGTGTCTCAGGCATCGGGATGTATTCAATTGTCCCGGGGACATTGGCCGCTTTAAACAAGGCATTTGCGACATCGTTCCAGGACCGGGCATTACCGGTTCCAATATTGTAAATGCCGTTCACCTCCTGGTTATCAAGGAAAAAGAGCGTCATGGCAACAGCATCCTTTACATAGATAAAATCACGGCTTTGCTCACCATCCGTATACCCTTCCCGATAGGATTTAAAAAGAAACATTTTTTCTTTATCCCGAACACCAGGATAGGCCTTATTGATAACGCTGCGCATATCACCCTTATGATTCTCATTCGGCCCGAATACATTGAAATATTTTAAACCGACACTATGTGAAAACCATCCTTTCTGCTTTGCATAGAGATCATATTGTTGTTTCGAATCAGCATATAAATTCAGTGGTTGAAGACTCTGCAACTCGTCTTCATTGTCTGAGTAACCATTTTTACCATTGCCATATGTTGCCGCACTTGAAGCATAGATAAACCTGCACCTCGGATGCACTGCCTGCCATTCCCCTATTCGTTGTGTATAGCGAAAATTGTTTTCCTTCAGATAGCCGGCATCTGTTTCAGTGGTTGATGAGCAGGCTCCCATATGCAGGAGTGCTTCAATTCGATTGCCTAAAGTACCGTTTTCTAAATACTCGAGAAACCTGTCTTTGTCAAGATATTCAGCATAGCGTAAAGAACCAAGATTTTTGTTTTTTTCAGCCGGCTCGCGCTCATCAACAACTATAATATCCTCTACACCCCGCATATTTAAACCCCATACCAGGGCACTACCAATAAAACCGGCACCACCGGTTACCACTATCACACGCATTCTCCACCCGGTTTAATTAATAAAAACAGAGATAACAACAATTCACAACCACCCTAAATATAAATATTAACACTGTTTTTTCTTCTATGGTATAAAAAATTATTTATTTTCCTCATACAGGACCAGATACTCCTTTAACAAAGCGACGCTACTATGATACAATGTCCACATTGCGGTGCAAGCAGAGTACATACCAGCACATCACCGATATGTGAAATCTGCGGCAGATCCGTTTTCGACGGCGATACAAACAGCCTTTCCCCTTCCCTGCCGGCTGGTATACCGTGGGAACACACCGAGCATATGAATATCTTTAAAGCACTGGTTGCCACCATTAGGGAATGTCTTATCAAGCCGTTTCAATTCTTCAAGAAGATCACCGAATCAAGCAGTCTGTTTCATGCACTTCTATTCGGACTGGTCACCGGCTCCATTGGTGTACTGTTTGATGTCATGTGGCAGAAAAGCTTTGCCAATACCTGGGAATTCCTTTCGATTCAGGGCATTGACCCTGACTTTCGCAGTACCGGCACAAATACACTTCTTTTCTCGCCGCTTATTCTGTTAATGCATATATTCTTTCTGAGCCTGTATGTGCATGGCCTTCTCGTTATCACCAGAGCAAAACACACGACTTTTCGATCAACAGTGATAACGGTATCCTATATACAAAGTGCATCCGTGCTGAGCATCATTCCCAGCTTAGGTAACGCTATCTCACCTGTCTGGGCTCTCATTATTCTTATTATCGGTATCAGTTCGGTTCACAAAATAAGCAAAACACGTACATTCATTACCATTATACTTCCCTTCATCTTCATCGGTCTGTTTACCACATTCATTCTTATTTGCGCTCTTAGCAGCAGCTATTTAGTAAGCATATTTTTTAAAGAAATTCTTCCCTTTTTCCGATAATAATAATAAGGTATAATATATAAAGCCGTTCACGGCTTGAAATTGGAAATTGGAAATTGGAAATTGGAAATTGGAAATTGTAAATTGGGAAAAACATGAAACGTATATATTAATTGGATATTTATCCATCTAACATGGATAAATAGTACAAAAGTATGAATAATCAGGGTTAGAAAGGATAGCACGCCATGGCAAACCAGATAAATATGCTTCTTGATGTTACCATGCCTATTTCAGTTCAGCTCGGGCAGACCGTCATGTCGATCCGGGAACTCCTTAACCTTAAAAAGGGGAAACTGGTACAGCTGAAACGTATGGCTGGTGAACCGGTTGATGTATTTATCTCCGGAAAACTTCTTGCAAAAGGTGAAATTACTGTGGTCGATGACAAACTTTCAGTTCGAATAGGCACCCTTTATGGTGCGCGGGAGAAATTTAAACATCTATAATTAAAAAAATATTCAATTTGATACTGTATAAGGCATGTCTTTCTGACAGGCCTTTTTTATTGGAAAAAGATTATTCTGGACTTAATTAAAATGAAGTGTATTTTGATTTAGCTGTTAAAAAAGGATTTTTTCTTACTAATGTGATTAATGTGTTTTTTGTTGTGACGGATGAAAAAAGAGAATAGGTAAATAGTACCTAAGTTGAGCGATTCTATGGGGTAAATAGCATACCAAGGAATTCCGGCAACACTGCCACAGATTATTTAGCTGTTAAAACTTCACCCCTGCTGCCATCCGAAGAATTGAATAATCAATCTCATCAAATGTGAAAGTATAGTCAACCGAATAGTTTTTATAATGGACACCGGCGCCAAGTGTTGCTACTTTATTGGATACCCCGGCTCTGAATGCAACGATATCAAAGAACTCACCTTCAAGTCCGGCATGTATCGAAACATCATATTGCCGGTACAGGGCAAGCGAAACGGTCCAGTCGGCAAAGAGGAAACCACTCCGGTCGATATAGGCCATACCGTATGATTGAGCTAAGTCTATGGGCTCTTCATAGTCTTCATAAGAATGGAGCCAGGTCATTTTTGTCGGGAGAACATCTTTAAATGCCATTGCAATAAGGATTTCTCTGCGGATATTTTCTTCTTTAAGATTGTAATCAACACCCAGGCGGAATAGTAATCCGACATCAATGTTAATATTGTACCCCATGCGAACTGTCTCACCCGGATTCATTGTCATGATTAATGATTTAATATTGAGACCGATGCCGATATCTACCGGTAAAGGAACGGTAAAGCTTGACGGGCGGGGGATCGGGATGGAAAATTTCTTTGCAAGCGAAGCGATGATACTATGTTGGTTATTATGAAAAACTCCTATGGCAGGATACCCGTCAATACTGTAGTTATATTGCCGTTCAAAGAAGGTTCCGGGAAGAGAATCCCATTCATTGATAAGATCGGGGAAAAATACTTTGTACATGATACCGGCGCTCAAGCCATTCTGGACAGGAGCATTAAAAGAGAGCACGCCAAGGCTTGAGAGCCCTCCGTAAAGTTTGGCTCCTTCTATACTTGTTTCATATTTATCTGAAAAAGAAATCGCAGCCGGATTCCAGAAGATGCTCATATCGTTATACGGCAGGGTAACGCCGGTATTTCCCATGGCAATAGTACGGCATCCAACGGGAACATGGTTAAGTTCAGCAGCGTACCGGATCTCCAGTTCCTTGAGTTCCTGTCCCTGCAAGATATCCTGACTGTATATTGACAGGACAGAAACAATAAGGCAGACACTATATACCTGCAGGTTACAACAAACAAACCGCACGTGAATACACCTCTATTCACCTATGATGGAAACGGAAACCCGGCGATGCCGAGGCCCGTCAAATTCACAGAAGTAAATTGACTGCCATGTCCCTAATACACAGGTACCGTCGCATAGCGGGACCTGGACACTCAATCCGACCAGCGACGCTTTTAGATGGCTGTCGGAATTCCCTTCTGTGTGATGATATGCCGGATCCTTTGGGATGAGTTGATTAAGCTTCCAGAAAAAATCTCTCCCGACATCAGGATCTGCATTTTCATTAATGGTAATACCTGCTGTTGTGTGCAGGCTTGATACCGTAATTATACCATTGTGTATGTTACTTTGGGAGATTATTTTCCGGACAGTTGACGTAATATCAATCCATTGGGTACGCTGATGCGTCTTTACAGGCAGTTCCTCATAATGCACCATGTATGCATCCTTTCGCTAATCAACGATATAATCCATTGGAAGAATGTATTTCATGGGATTATCAAATCTATCGAACTTCCGGACTTCATAATGGAGGTGGGGACCGGTACTTCTACCGCTGTTGCCAAGGTAGCCTATAAGCTCACCTCGTTTTACGACCTGTCCTTCTACAACTGCAGATTGTTCAAGATGGGCATAGACCGTTTTATATCCGCTTCCCCTGTGATTAACCATAACCGATGTGCCATAATTGCCGCGATAGCCGACAAAGTTTACAATGCCATCTGCTGTAACAAATATTGGTGTCCAAATCAGATTAGCGATATCTATGCCTTCATGAAAATACATACCACTCATAAATGGATGGCTCCGGTATCCAAATCCGGAAGTAATTCTGCCCCGGCATGGCCAGATGGAAGGACGCTGAGCCCATCGGTCATGCTGCATAGCAATATGGTTATTCATTCGGGAAAATGTCGTATCCTGTAAAGTAACTTGACGAAGGAGAGCTGCCAATCTTTTCTCAAGATTGTCCGCACCTCTGACCGTGGGATCTTCCAGCCACGAGCTGACAATCTGTTCAATGCTTGGCCGGCCACCGATACCAGCTTGACGAATATCCTCACTGATGGTATTCATGCCGAATTTTAGCCGCGCCCTATCCTCAAAGGCAACCAGTGTCTGAATTTTATTATCG
>CBDVBE010000456.1:0-4840 GCA_965372145.1 uncultured bacterium
CAGAGTATTAAAAGTATTTTTTTCATTATATTTCCAATCCTTTTAATGCTAAAAAGGATACACTATGTATTAATATACCACAAAACATAAAAAAAAACAAAAAAAAATCACCTAAAAAAAATAATTGGTGATCCTATTTTCGCCCGGTTAAAAGATTTCATCCCAGCTGCTCTAATAAGGCATCTCTTATCTCGGTAAATAATAATGGCTTATGGATTACACCATGAATGCCTTCCACCTCCAAAATATGCTTTTCCAGCTGCCCTTTCCAGCTGGTAATAATAAAAAATTTTGTATTCGGGCTGTTAGTTTTAATCCATCGCGCAACACCTCTAGCACCAATATTTTTTACACATAACGAGGCAAGTACCAGGTTGAAGGATGTTGTAATAAGTTCTGTTATACCTTTCTCAGTAGATTCTACTTCCTTTACAGCGCAGCCAAGACGGTTCAACGCCTTTCTGAAAGTCGCACGTACATCGAAATTATCATCTATAATCAGTGCATTAAAAAATGAATCCATATGTTAATATATGTATGCGATTTGTATGCCAGCTTATTGCGAAAAACCCTATCTGTACTAATAACAATTACTTAAGCAATCTTAACCTAAAAAAACACCTCATATTCAAATCAATTTAATATCTTAAATTTAACCATATAGCGTGAAAAATGCCCGAATCCGGCAAATATAATCTTTATAAATTATTTTATCTAATTTATAACTATTCTTTGCTACATACCCCATTTAAAATTATTTTCTAACTATTGATAGCTTCTAATGTTTTTTAGATGTGTGGGTTCCTGTATATACTTTGCGACGCAACAATGTTTGATTTTCTGCTGTCAGTGTAAATTCTGAAGATTGCATAAAATGAGCTATAATTATTTAATAATCATTTTTATCGGCATTGGTGTTCTCGCCGCAGTCTCGATATTTTTTGGTATCGTAAACTGGATCAATCTCGCTTCAACCTCCTCCGCCATTAACAGACTGCAGTCAGATATTGAGAAAAAATATCAGGAACACGATTCACAGAAAAAAAATTCCCCTGCACCAGTTGGATATACTGCTCCGGTTTCCGCACATTCTAATCAACCAATGATGCAGGCACAAACGCCGCAATCACAGCCTGTCGCAACTCAAGAGCCGAAGCAGGAACGGATTGAAGTAGTAAGAAATGTTCGCGGGGGCTATACGGTAACAGAAATACCAAATCTAACGCAGGAAAACATTCCGATGCAACAAGACACTGTTCCGGAATCTAGGGAAACGGAAGAAACTACCTCTGCACAGCAACAGCCTGTAAGCAGTCAGGCCACACCCAATATTACTCATACTACCGTTCAACCCTCCACACCAATTCCTGATAATTCTCGTGAGGAAGTCCTTGAAGTCGTTGGTGAGTCAAAGACAAATGCACCTGTTCAACAACCGACATCCGATACTAGTATTACCATACCCCTCTATTCACAAGCCAATCAGGATGCCGACTTTAATACACTCTGGAACAAACTTAAACAAACACTGACAACCTCTCCCCATCTTCAAATAAACATCGATTTCAAGGATGTGCTATTTCTCTATGATAAAGAGATTGAATATCTGCAAAAAATCCATAAGACAGTTGAAATCCATCAAGGTAAACTATCTTTTATTCATTGCAGCCTTGAATTAGCTGCTATTCTCGGCAATGATCCACAACTAAAAAATCTAATTGTGAAAGAATCATAGTATCCTATGTTTGTTTTAGGCCTTGAAACTTCGTGCGATGAAACCTCCGTGGCGTTACTTGACAATGGTGAAATTATTGCAAACAAGATCTATACTCAGGAAGTCCATGCACACTATGGTGGCGTTGTCCCCGAGATAGCATCACGGGCACATATACAGAAAATTGATCGTCTCTGTTATGCAGTGCTGAAAGACAACAGCCTTACCTGTAATGATATCGGGCTCTGTGCGGTAACCGACTCACCCGGTCTTGCAGGAGCACTCCTTGTAGGAATCAGCTTCGCCTTTGGCCTGCACTGCAGTTATAAGATACCCGTTACCGGGGTTAATCACCTTGAGGGGCATATCGCTTCAGTCATGCTGGAAAACGACCAGCTTACGTTTCCGTTTCTGGCACTTGTGGTTTCAGGAGGACATACGGCAATATATCTGGTTGAAGATTATGGAATCTATCAATGTCTGGGTAAAACGATTGATGATGCGGCAGGCGAAGCATTTGACAAGATTGGAAAATTACTCGGTTTTTCCTATCCCGCGGGAAGGGATATTGAAGAGCAGGCATTATTGCATACCTCAGAGGAAATCATCTCATTTCCGGTAGCACGATTATCAACAAAGGGATATGACTTCAGTTTCAGCGGTTTAAAAACTGCCGTAAAATATTTTCTCGCAGATAATGAACCCTCTTTTATCGAAGAGAACAAATCTCTTATCTGCCACTCTTTCCAGAAAGCAGTAATTAATTCTTTAATAAAAAACATCTCCGCAGCAGCCGTAGAAACAGGTATCCCCCGCATTGCACTTGTTGGCGGAGTAGCATGCAATAAAAGCCTGCGTCAGGCGCTACAGGCGAAGTTTGGAGATAATGTATTTTTTCCATCACCATCGTTATGTACTGATAACGCAGCAATGATAGCGAAAGCCGGGTATGAAAATTATTCTCGCGGGAAACAACGTTTCCCGTCAATGAGTCCCTCAGGCTCATTGTAGAACCAGTAACAACAAAGGATGTTTCTATGGAACTCTATATCATCAGCGGTCTCTCTATTATCATTTTTGCCTTTTTAATCAGCTTATGTGTGCAGTTCATTCGTATTGAGAAGGCAATTACAGAATTATCCTATCTCGTGGAAAATAAAGTCAGCCGTCTTTTTCATCCTGAAAAGTAATATACAGAGGGAAAACACACTACTGAAGAGATAATAACCCGGCTGTTTTAGACGGGCTAAATGATTGAATAGGCTTTTAGATAGCAAAAAAACACTTCAAAGGTAACCTTCACAATACTAATCAAGGGAACTGCTACAATCATTCCCAGCACCCCACCGAGCTGACCGCCAATAGTCACACCAATAATAACCACAAGAGGATGAAGATTGACACTCTTCCCCACTGCAATGGGATAGATAAAGGTACCTTCAATAAATTGAACCAAAGCAAACACTATAATAATTTTAATAACCGGCCATATTGCCAGTCCGCCGGAACTCATAATAACCACAAGTAAAGCAGGAACAAAACCGATAATCGGCCCCAAATAGGGAATAAGATTCCCCAATCCCGCTATTATACCGATAACTAAAAAGTAGGGTAACCCAATAAGTGCCAGGCCAATAGAAGTCATGACGCCAACGGCCGCAGCATCTATTAATTGGCCGCGAATAAAAAATTTCAACGCGGAAGTAATTTTATGTACAAGAAGCACTGACATTTCAAAATAGCTATTAGGAATAATATGTAATAAAAATTTCTTAATAAGATGCCCATCTGCAAGTAGAAAGAATGTGACAATAGGGACAATAACTACCAGTGACAGTATCGCAAAAAAACTGGACAGGTTTGCAATTACCGCATCAACATCAATACCCTTATTACCAGGCATACGCTCCTTAATTACCGTTAATAAATCAGGGATAGGTACATCTTTGAACTTTTCATCCAATGTCTTTTGCAGATCAACGATACCTTGTGTAACAGCACTTTTATATTGCGGTAAATCCTGTGCGAAAGTTTGCGCCTCCGTAATAAGTTTTGGTACAATAAATACGACTGCGCCAACTGCGATAAGTATAATAACAACATAGATGCCTAAAATAACATTTATTCTTTTAAAGCCCTTTGTTTCTAAATAATTAACCAATGGATCAAATAGTAGTGTTAATAACACCGATGCCAGCAGGGGAGCAAAAAGGAGTTTAAAAAAGTATGCAAGGCAAATAATTACCGTAACTACGAGTCCATAATAACCAAATTTAACGACCAGATGAGATGATTTCTTTACATTACTCGTCACAACCTTCTCCCTGATTATTTAATTTCTTTTGAAGTACTTCAAGATTCTCATTTGCCTTTACAAGCCGTTTACATACCAGCCTGGCGATATTGGCAAGTATTTTAGCTGCCACGCGTGGATTCCGATCCTTTATATTTTCCAGATCCGGCTTGCAAAATGCCAGCAATACCGTATCCTTTTTCACGACCGCGCTCGCACTACGCGGCATTTCATCTATTAACGCAAGTTCTCCAAAGAAATTGCGCTCAGTTATAACGGCCAATTCCACTTCTTTCTCATCATCTATTTTCTTTTTAATTACTACTTCACCCTCTTTAATGATGTACATACCGGCACCAGGCATATCTTCTCCAAATACTTTCTCCCCTGCTTTATACAATCTTTGATGGAGAATACGTTCAATAGTAACCAACTCCCTCTGTGTCAACCCTTCAAATGCCGGCAGTGATTTCATCAATTCTGTAATAGCACGTTTTTCTTTAGGCGGGCCAAAGATATAGGTCCAGACTGGATTATCCACAACACCTCCACTGAATATCGCTTGTAAGAATAAACCACCTCTTTGTTAAGTTCACCTGTTTGATTTTAATAAATAACCTGTTTAATTATCTAATCAAACAGGCCAAAATGCAATATTAAATATTAATATATACGTAAGCGTTCACAGAACGCTGGAATTTATTGGTCAGGCTTTAAAGTAGGCGTACCAATAGCTACTTCGTGGTGGAAATATGAAATTTGGTATTCATGGTTTTCCCCAATTTCTACACAAAAAGTGTATAACTCAAGTTGGAAGTGCACTAAAGCACAAT
>CBDVBE010000457.1:0-4832 GCA_965372145.1 uncultured bacterium
ATTTTACTTTGGTAATTGATTATGTGTAATTGCTAATTGTTGATTGCTTAGTTGTTGTGTTGTTGAGTTGTTGAGTTGTTGAGTTGTTGAGCTTAAAGTCCCTACTGATTTTATTTATTGTTTATTTGTTCATTGTTAATTTTGCATTGCTAATTTTGCATTGAAACATCCCCTTTATACACAATATTCGCCGGTCCGGTCATACGTACCGAATGATCGGTAGTACCATCCCATTGTATAGTGAGGTCACCGCCACGGAGGTGGACTATGACTTTATTTTTGAGTTTTTTATTAACAATACCGGCAACAACCGCAGCGCAGGCACCGGTACCGCACGCCATTGTTTCACCCACGCCGCGTTCAAAAACACGCATCTCAATTTCTGAATCAGAGATGACTTTAACAAATTCAACATTAACCTTATTGGGGAAAAAATGATGGGACTCGAGGCGTGCACCATACCCGAGGACAAGATCATCAGTTAATGCATCAGCAAAGACAACCGCATGCGGATTTCCCATTGAAACGGCAGTAACTCGAAATTCCCTGTTATCGATAGGAATAGGTTCCATGATAACCTGTCCGGTTGATTTTGCGGTAGGGATTTTTTCTGCATCGAGGACCGGTGCGCCCATATCAACCCTTACCTGATCGTCAATCCGCTCGGTTTTAATCATGCCTGCGCGGGTATCTATTGTTAATTGCTTTTTATCAGAGAGGCCTATTTCATTGACATAGAGTGCGAAACACCGGATACCGTTACCGCACATTTCAGCCTCACTCCCGTCAGCATTATAGATGCGCATGCTGTAATCAGCGGTATCGGTAATAGGCGGCAACACAAAAATAATACCGTCAGCACCGATTCCTTTTCTTCTATCACAAAGAAAAAATGCCTCTGCAACAGCGGTATCAAACTCATCCTCCGTCAATCCATGCATGAGGATGAAATCATTGCCGATCCCTTCCATTTTTACGAATTGCATAATTGAACCTTATCTTACCAACTCTGCACAGAATTCTGCATTATCTGATCTACAATTTTATCGATAGCTTTTCTCTTCCCCTCATCCTCTGTCTCTGTCTCGAAATCATAAATACCCTCTTCAGTGATAACTCCTTTGTAGAGGACTTTATCTTTTTTGTTATCATAAAACTCTACTTCGACTGAAATCGTTACCGAATAGGAAGAAACATTTACTTCACGAACCGACTCACTGCCATAGGTATAGGGGTGATTTTTATAGCTGAGTACTTTACCGTTAAACGTTGCGTCACTGTTCTGTGAGACAGGTTTTAACAGATTGCTTTGTTGAATGTGCTGGTTAAGTTCAGCGGTGATATTCTCTGCAACACCCGGCTGGAGAGATTGATTTAAAAAAAGGGGGATATCCACGGTTTTCAGATGACCCGGCAGGGTCGAGCCGCTGAAAGTATATACACCGCACCCGACGCATACCACACAACAAATACCGAATATCGTTTGTCTCATCATACAACACCCTTGAAAAAGGCAGAAACCTGTTCGAGCATATTGTCTACATCCGGACAGGTAATAAATTCACTATCCAGTGAACGGGTAAACACCTTGCCGTAAGGTTTAGTGACAATCCGTCCGTCAAGAACAATAAACGCGCCCTTATCGCTGCCGGTACGAATAAGTCTTCCTGCACCCTGCCTGAACTTAATTACCGCTTCCGGAACGGAAAAATTGTAAAAAGAATCGCCGTACTGCTCTTTTACCCTTTCTGCTAATGCATACGTTAGCGGATGATTGGGCACAGGAAAAGGCAGGCGCGGCATGATAACTATTTCGCACGCTTCTCCCGGTGCATCAATACCCTCCCAGAAACTCGCCGTTCCCAGCAATACGCTCTTTTTTGACTCTTTAAATTTTTCCAGCAATGTTGCACGCGTTCCCGACAAACCCTGCGTGAAAAATATTCCGTCCTCCGGAAAATCCGCGTTATGCTTAAGGCACCCGTGCACGGTATATAACATACTGTTAGCGGTAAACAGCACCAGAATATTCCTGTCAAACGCATTCAGCAGACGTATGATCACCTCAGCGATATACGCCGCATACCCTTGAGAATCAGGCAGGTGTGAACTGCTGACCGCACAAGGCAGCATCTGTTTATCGCTAAAGGGACTCTTGAAAGCTTCAAATTCCGTACGCTCTTCAAGATCATCCACCAGGCCTACTTTACGTTTAAAATAATCAATTGAACCGGACACCGTCATTGTTGCGGAAGTAAAAATAGTCGCGCCGCTATTATCACTCCAGATGGTATGCAGCAGGCCGCCGATATCAAGCGGTACACCGCAGAGTTTTACCCAACCCTTCTGCCGGTCACCTTCAACCCAGAACACGTGGTCGTCCGTACAGGCCGTGGTAAGATAGATACAATCAGCCTTTAATTGTGATGTTTTCTCCTGACAACCGGTAATCTCACTACCGAGTATCGAATCTTTTTCATCATGTTCAGTACTTATATCCTGCAGCGAAAAAAGAACATCCTGTATATCTTTTATAACCAGTTCAAAACCGGCAAGACCCGAAGAGGCGCTGAAGGGTGTGTCTCTATACGCAAACGTATACGTATGCGTATAGTTTGACACGTTCGTATTTTGCTCATCCTGCGGGAACTCCCGTTCAACCCACGCTGCCACATCGGATAAAAACTGACTGCTGTTTTTTCGCAGACGTTTCAGAATATTTTTATACTTTTTTACCCACCCAATTGCTTCTTCAGACTTCAGATTTTTTTCAAGCACTTTCATCAGATTGTTCATGGACTCAATGTACCGGCTGATCCGATTCGTGTCAAGCTCAACACGAAGATACCGGTGGCCGCATGACTCAAGATGGTGTGCTTCATCGAAAATTATCGTCGATGCCTTGCCGAGAAAAGATGATTCAGCACATACCTCGGAAAAAAACAGGGCGTGATTAATGACAACAATGTGTGAGCCGAGTGCTTTCTGACGGGCATACTGTAAAAAACAGGCATTAAACAGGGAACAGCGCCGTCCGAGACAACCATGCGATTCTGCAGAAATCAGGGACCAGACTTTAGCATACCATCGCCTGTTAAACTGGTTCTGTTCCTCGATATCCCCGGTAGTTGTCTCTTCCGCCCATCGGATGAGCGGCAATATCCCCAAACGGTCCCGCGAAGACAGGTTTCCCAGCTCACCGGCCAGAAACTGCCGCCAGCGATAGCGGCATAAATAGTTTGACCGCCCCTTGAGAATACTGTACCTGAATCCCTTACCAGTCATTTTGCTGATAATAGGAAGGTCCTTGGAAACCAGCTGGTCCTGCAGATTTTTTGTGTGGGTAGATACGAGTATTCTACACTCATTGTTATGCGCCCAGAATGCTGCCGGAATAAGATAGGCTAATGATTTTCCCGTTCCAGTACCGGCTTCAGCTACAAAACAGGTTTGATTGTTCAAGGCATCTGCAACACCCAGTGCCATTTTAATCTGCGATGGCCGGGAAACATACGTTTCCATTTCTGCAGCAAGGTCACCCTTCTCGGAGAAACAGGCTTCCACGGTTTCAGACTCAACAGGTTCCGGCTCCTCGGGGATAGAAAGCCGTTGAGGAGGTTTAAAAAAAACCACGGTTTGTTCAAAAAGCGGAATCTCCTTTTCGGCAATTGACTTCTGAAGGATTGTTTTGAGCAGTGAATAAGGTGCGAACCGTTCCATTATCGCCCGTATCCGTACCGGGATATCCCCGATTTTCGGAATAAGCATACCGGCAACGTTACCTGCGACCAGAGCGTCATCCAGTGCGCGATGAGCATTCTTCTGAGGAACACCCAAATGCCTGCTTACATTGGCAAGCGAATACCCGGGCAAACCATGTAACAGAAGCCGCGCCATTATAGCGGTATCAAGCAATTTGCTTCGCAGCGGCTCTTTCCCCGCCCGTTTCAATTCTGCGTTGAGAAAGTTGAAATCAAACTCAACCTGATGGCCGCATAACGAAAACCGCCCGATAAATGCTACCAGATCATTAACTATTTCCTCAAACAGAGGTGCCGTCACAACCATCTGATCTGAAATACCCGTCAACTCAATGATATTTGCCGGAATCGGCCGATTCGGATTAACCAGGGAATGAAATTCATCGGATGGTTTGCCATGGTGAAACCTGATAGCACCGACTTCAATAATACGGTCATTCTTTGCATTAAGACCGGTAGTTTCAACATCTATAGCGATATATTCAGGAATAAAAATAGTAGTTGTATATTTTATCTTCTTCCTTGGAGCGGTGTCCCGACTTCTTTGGGGTGTCTTTTTCTGCGATGTTTTTTTCCCGGCACGCTTCTGTATCTGCTTCAGCGCGTCTTTATCGGTTCGTTCCGACAGGAGATCGAATAGTTTTGGCATCGGGAATGCATCTTTCTGAAAATGATAAGTAGTATTCTTTAAAATATTAACAAACTGAACAAAATATAACGTAAAACCAGGGATTGAACCAAAAATATGATACTTCGGTTAAATACGGCAAGTGAAAGTAATTTACGGTGCAATTTTCGGTCGGCTGCTTTTTTACAACTGCACAATGCCCTATATACCTAATAACCTTGTAAGTAAATGGGTAACCGTTCACAGGTTCAAAGGTTCACACCCAAATTGAGTATAACTCAAAGGGGAAATGAATTTCCTCCGTTTCGTTTAAGGTTCTGGGTCGAAATACAAAATTGTATGATTGCGGATTGTGGAATGCTGTGGATTGAAAAAATCAAAAATTTATAATCCAAAATCTCGTGTCCTCCAAAGCTTTATTGAAGGAGGGAAAATCAAAGATT
>CBDVBE010000458.1:0-4821 GCA_965372145.1 uncultured bacterium
TTTCTCAACGTTTTTACTTTTCTTGAAGAACTTCTTGTTGTAAGCTTTACAATATTACCCTTGTTAGATTTTCCAATGTTATTCTTTTTATTGAAAGTATAACTCTCAACGGTAGCTTTCTGCGGTTTCACCTTGCCTACCGGCTTACTCTTCACCTTTGTTTTATACTTATAATTCGCGTTACCGTTCCCATTTTTGAGTTTGTAAATCTTACTATTATTCTTAGTCTTCGGGGTAACATACTTCTTTGGCTGCTTCTGACTTTTTTCGAATTTATAATAGTTGCCATGCTTATTCTGGTTACTAATCTTCTGCTTATCAGGTTTTTTATAAGCATTAACTTTTTTAATTGTAGTGTTATTATACGTTTTAGGCTTCTTCTGACTTTTATCCAATTTATAATAGTTGCCATGCTTATTCTGGTTACTAATCTTCTGCTTATCAGGCTTTTTATAACCATCAAATTTTTTAATTGTTGTGTTATTATACGCGTTAGGCTGCTTCTTTGTAATCTTATATTTATTAATCTGCCCGGATTTCATTTTCCCGTTAAGGACATAATTCTTGCCATGCTTAGTAACCGGAGTTTTCTTAATCGTTGTATATGACTTCTGGCCTTTTCCAATTTTATAAATCTTGCCATGCTTGTTATTACCCTGTGAGATATACACTTTACCCTGTTTCTGCTGCTTTTGTAACAAATACTTTTTCCCATGCTTCTTGTGCGGATTATAGACATGCTTGACTTTATGCTTGGGATGCCACACCTTATGCCAATGATGGTGTTTCCAGAACTTCCATGGCCCCCAGTGGAGCCAGGGTTTCCAGACCATGGCATGTTTATGGTGAAAATGATGATGATGAATATTAACAGTTACGTGCGTATATATGTGATGATAGTATGTTACATAATGGGGATGGTTATAGTAATAAATATGTAGTTGCGGACTCCAGGTAAAATACCAGGGATAATAGTCATTCCAGTCAAAATAGACAGCGACTTCCCAGGGGCCGAAATAAACACCATGATAGTAATCATAATAAGTCTGGCGGCACTTAAGGATGCGTCTTCCCGAGGGTAAAACAAACCAGTGGTAAATCCTGTCACCAATGATAAAATCATCCTTATAAAATCCATAACCATCATCACAATAATTATCTTCATAATTTTCCTCGTAGGAATCATCCGCATCCGGACAACGTGTATCTTCATCCATAGTTTCTTCCGCAAGAATACCATTGGGAACAAGCAGACAACAAAGCATTGATAAAAGAAACAGTTTACTCATAGCGGCCACCCTTTCGGCTAAAGTGAATGTTCAGTTGATCTGCTAATTATTACTCCAAAAAGCGTGCCAATCTTGTAAGGTATTGAATTTTAAAGAGATACTAAATTGAGGTGTTTTTTGTATCATAAAAGAATTGGGAATTCAATCCCGAATTAATGGAAATTTTAGATTAAAGACTGTTAACTTAATATATTTCAATGAGTTAGTATACATATAGAAAATCGGGAACTTTTTCCCGGTATAGGACCAATGGAGTATTGGAGCAATTGATTGTTTGATTTTGTGTTTATTACATTACTCCACCATTCCAACACTCCACTACTCCATAAATGTATCATGTTAGAATTTTTGGCAATTTTATTTACTAATGATTCTTTGCAATGAGTTCCTGTTACCTGTCCATCCCATACTTCTCAAGAAGAATTCTCAGACTCTTCCGGTCTATCCCAAGAATCTTCGCGGCATTGGTAAGATTATTCGGTGAGCGGGAAAGGGCATTCCGTATCATCTCCCGATCAAGAACTTCACGGGCATCGCGGAGCGTAGAAAATTCAGAACTGTCCTGTGTTTGCAGGCCAAGATCTTCGCGGTTTATTGTGCTCCCCTGCGCAGTTATCACTGCCCGCTGGATATAATTCTGAATCTCACGAACATTTCCGGGCCAGTCATGTGCGAGAATAGCTTTTTCACAATCATTGCTGAATTTTAGTTTCTGTGCACCATAAGTTTCGCTGTACATCTTAAGAAAATAGTTTGCCAGGAGTAATGAATCTTTGCCGCGCTGTCTGATTGGCGGGACATCAACGGGGAATACGCTCAGACGGTAAAAAATATCCTTACGGAAGGAGCCTCTTCCCACAGCCTTTTCAAGGTCAACATTGGTCGCAGAGACAATACGCACATTCACCTGTATCGGCTTTGATGAGCCTACTCGTGTAATTTCTCCCTCCTGCAGTGCGCGAAGAAAGTGTGTCTGTATCTCAGCAGGCAGTTCTCCTACTTCATCGAGAAACAGTGTACCGCCCGAGGCTTCCTCAAAAAATCCCTTTTTCATTCCGACCGCGCCGGTAAAGGCCCCTTTTTCATGGCCGAACAGCTCACTTGCGATGAGATTGGAGGGTATGGCACCGCAATTAACCGCTAAAAAAGGTTCTCCCTGCCGGGAGCTTAATTTATGTACGATTCGTGCCAGCGCTTCCTTGCCCGTACCTGTTTCGCCACACAGAAGGATCGGCACTTCAGTGGCTGCCCCCTGTTTAACAAGGGTGAGGCATTTTTCAAAAGACTCGCTGCCGAAAATCAAATCCTCAAACTGTTTTTCCTGCACCCTGTTTTTCAGCTCCTCAATCTGCGCTTCCTGTTCTTCAAGCAGCTCAGATTTTTTTACGAGGTTGGCCATGAGCAGGGAGAGCAGGCGGAACTTCTCAAGATCACCCATTGCAAATGGCCGGCGGTTTGTCTGACTGTCAAGATAGAGGTACACCCGTTTATCGCCAAAGGCATGTTTCATGGTATCCAGCCGCGCACAGAGTACGGAGCGGATATCAAGCCGGTTTATTGACTCCTGCGTCCCCAGTGTTTCATCCTCAATGGTATCGGATATAAGGAGCGGCTCCTCCTTTTCGTTGACAAGCTGCAAAGCCGTCGTGCTGTAGGGTACACTGCTGTCCTCACCCCCCTGGTGCCCAATAATTTCACGGGTACCATCCGGTGATTCCGACAGTATTAATCCACGGTCACAATTCAGCACCTTGACACAAAGCGACAATCCTTCGCGGAGAAGCGATAATATCTTTTCTTCCACGGCCATCGATGCGGTCATGCGTAACGCAGCGGTTAACAGATCATCGCCGGAATCATTTTTCTGTGTCTGTGCCATGCGTAATCCTTTCATTTTCCACATCAAGAATCATTACCTGATAGGGCATGACCCGTATTTTCCGTACCATGATACCTTTATCTTTATGGTGAACGACTATACGGTAATGCCCCGGTTTAAGGGTTGCTTTACATTTACCATGTTCTTTTTTACCGGGGAATTTCTTATCATTGATCGTAATTGAATCCTTTCGGGATACACCGGTGATAATTAACGTACCGGTCGCGACATCAAGGGTGGTACTTGTCAACGGTTTGGGACTTTCACCCGACAATTTCTTCGGAACACTCTTCTTTACTGATGCATTGGGCGATGAAAGAGACTGCGTATTACTGATACCTGACAGTTGCGGAAGCGAATCGTCGTTGAATCTGCCCGGCAGTATAAACTGACGGAAAAGAAGTATTCCTGCAATCAGGATACATACTGCACCGGTAACAACAGCCAGGGTGACCGTATTTTTTCTCTTTTCAACAATTGTTTGCGGGGTATGCATTCTGGAACTGGTACCGGATCCCCGTTTACTTTCACTGATATATTTCTGCAACTCTTCCTGGGCAGTATGATACTGGTCTGACACAGCCTCTTGTAACGCACTGTGTAATGTATCCAGTGATGGCCGCTTCTCACGGTCCTTCTCTAAACACTGTGCCGTAATAGTGATGAAATCCTGAAACGGCTTCCCTGTTTGAATAGGTGCCGGTGCTTCATTAAGTACTTTATAGGACACTTCGCCAATGGTGGTACCTGGAAAGGGCAATGTGCCGGTCAAAATCTTATAGAGGATGCACCCCAGCGAGAAAACATCAACCCGTGCGTCTACTTCTTTCGGCGTTACCATTGCTTCCGGCGCCATATAGCAGAACGTGCCGAGCACCGCTGCGCTTGATGAGTATTTTGATACTTCCGGTTGAAACGTTGCCAGGCCGAAATCGGCCAGTTTCACCTGCCCCTGTTTCCCTAACAGAATGTTGCTCGGCTTGATATCACGATGAATGACCTTTTCTGCATGGGCAACTTTCAGGCCGCTGACAACCTTTTCCATTATAAGCATCAGCACCTGCACCGGAATATCCATTGTCAAGGCTTCATCCAGCGTCATGCCGTCAATAAATTCCATGACAATGTAATAATTATTACCATAATAAGCATAATCAAAAACAGAAATAATATTGTCATGAGACAAGAGCGCCATTGCTTCGGCTTCACGGCGGAATCGAAGGATCTCTTTCTGATGTAATGTTCTCTGGGTTAACAAGGATTTAATCGCTACTATTCTGCCGAGTGATTTTTGACGTGCTTTTAGAATTGTACCGAAACCACCATGCCCTATTTCTTCAATAATCTCATAATCACGAAGAGAAAAAGCCATTATTCATTACCTGTTTGTTCTTTAGCTCTTGTCAGCCAATTTGTAAAGTAGGTATTCTCCGGTTGAAGCGAGACCGCTTCTTGAAAGGACTCTGCAGAACGAATATAGTCTCCCTGTGCCCATGCCACCGCCCCCAGATTAAAATGTGCCATGGCATAATCCGGCTGTATCCCGATAGCTTTTTTATAATAGAATTCCGCTTGAGAATAATTTTTCATTTCATGGTCCATTGCGCCAAGACTATTGAGCGCTTTGAGAAGCCCCGGATTATAGGCTACAGC
>CBDVBE010000459.1:0-4813 GCA_965372145.1 uncultured bacterium
ATGCAAATCAGAAAAATAATTGTCTTTTTCATTGTTTACCTTATGGTTATGTTTGTTCACTATGGACGGTTTTTAACAATTATCAAAAGAATAACTTAAGTCAAAGACAATTGTAGTATCTTACTATAAATATAAGACTATTTCTGTAGCTATATCTAAAATATATTCCAATATTTCTAGAATATATGGAAATTGGTATGATTGTGGTAATAAATATGATTTGTAACTATTCAGTATAGTTACCAAAAAGTTTTTATAAAAAATTTCAATTCGCCTTGATTTTAATATACCATAATACCTATTTTGAATTACGAAGTGATAAAAGTTGTGTTTTTTTGAAAAATGTAAAAAAATATGGACTTTTTTCAAAAAAGATGGTAAAAATGTATACAGACTGGAAAATTTTATCAGTATTAAGCATTTTAAGCTGGGGTTTATGGGGTTTTTTATCAAAAGTTGTTGTAAATAAGCTTGAATGCGGCACTATTCTCGCACTTCTTGCTGTTGGAACACTGATTGTTGTTCTTATAACAACACCGGCATCCTTTGCCTTTAAAATTAACCAGCAGACCGGTCTGGGATTATTAGCTGGAATCCTGTGCGGATTCGGCTATTTCTTTTTTTATCGAGCGTTACATCATGGTGAAGCGAGTACCGTAATACCGATCACCTCACTGTATATCGTTATTGCAGCGATTCTGGCAGTGATTTTCTTGCGGGAACCGGTAACAATACGTAAAGTAAGCGGTATTATTGCGGCGGTGGTTGCTATATTGTTGTTATCAAAATAGTGGTTTTTTGAGATTGTCATATCGAAGGAGCGCACCGACTGAGATATCTGTGGAAAGAGATTAAGATTTGATTGGTCGGCCGAAAATGAAAGTGTACCAATCTCTACTTCGTGGTATCCTTTCGGTCGAAATGACAAGTATGTTTAAGCTGGATTGTCATATCGAAGGAGCGTAGTGACTGAGATATCTTAGGAACGAGATACAGATTTCTCCCTTTAGTCGAAATGACATTTTATAGTTTCTTTTAATAAAAAATATAAGATAAAAATAAAAGGGATGCCATATCAACAGAGAAGGGACTGAGATACTATGAATCACCAAAAAGATTTCTCCCTTCAGTCGAAATGACATTTTATGGTTCATCCTAATAAAACATATGAAGGTATGACAGTATTATGAGCACAAATAAAAAAGAACTGCTGAAAAACCTGCCGAAAGTCGATAAAATCTTCATTGATCCAAGGCTGAAATCGATTATTGCGCGGTATCCCAAGAAACTGGTTATGCGGGAAATCAGGGAATACCTGAAAGGGATCCGCAGTGCAATACTGACAGATGATACTATTGACGCGATTCCCGATTTTGACTCCCTGGTGCAGGGATTTGTCGATCATGCCCATGATAAACTCCAGAACAGTTTAAAACGCTCTGTCAATGGGATGGGTATTATTCTGCACACGAATTTAGGCCGTGCGCCTTTTCCGGAAGATGCACAGCGCGCTTTAATGGATGTTGTCGCCCACTACTGCAACATTCAGATATCACAGGATACAGGCAAGCGCGGCAACCGCCATAAACACGTTGAGGACCTGTTATGTGAGATAACCGGTGCTGAAGCAGCGCTCATTGTCAATAACAACTGCGCCGCTACCTTACTGGTACTTAATACATTGGCTAAAGGCAAAGAGGTAATAACCTCACGCGGCGAGCTGGTCGAGATTGGGGGTTCATTCAGAATACCCAGTGTGATGAAGCAGAGCGGTGCCATATTACGGGAGGTCGGCACAACAAACAGGACACACCTCAAAGATTACCAGGAGGCGCTCTGTGAAGAGACCGGGTTGGTTTTGCAGGTGCATATGAGTAACTATGCGATAATTGGATTTACAAAGGTTGTTCCCATCGAAGAGCTTGTAGATTTTGCGCACAGTAACGGGTTACCCATGTTTCACGATCTGGGGAGCGGCGCCCTGGTTGATTTCAGTCGATGGGGTCTTCCCAAAGAACCGACTGTGCAGGATTCAGTCAAAGAAGGTGCTGATGTTACCTGTTTCAGTGGTGATAAATTAATCGGCGGCCCCCAGTGCGGTATTATTGTCGGGAAAAAAGAGTCTATTGATAAAATGAAAAACAACCAGCTCTGTAGGGCGCTGCGCTGCGACAAGATGACCTATACGGTTCTTGAAACGACACTGCGCCTGTTTATGGATGAACGGAAATTGAAGAGCACTCATCCGGTGATACGTATGCTCACTGAGTCGGCCGAGGATGTGAAAAAACGCTGCATGAGCCTTAAAAGGCGGATAAAGGTCACGGTAGGGGATAAAGTAAAACTCAGGGTCATTGAGGACATCTCCGAAGTCGGCAGCGGGTCAATGTCTATGGAGAAACTTAAATCATGGGCACTGTCAATTCGCCCGACAGACCGTAGTCTTGAGGAATTGGCGTCACAGCTTCGCCTGTGCAATCCGCCGATATTCGGCAGGGTGCATGAGGACCGGTACCTGTTAAACCTCCGCACTATTCGTGAGGATGAGGTGAAATTTATTCTCCAGGCTTTTGAAAAGGTCTTCAAGGGAAAAAAGTAAAGAAATGGAGTGTTGGAGTGATGGAGTGATGGAGCGTAAGAGCGATGGAGTGGTGGAGTAATGGAGTAATGAAAATCTATATGTCAACTTAACCCAATACTCCAATGTTCCAATACTCCAGTATTCAATTATCGAAGGTTATTTTAGAAACATTCATTGGAGTTAAGAAAACAGCTTCTATCACGCAATCAAGGACTCACCCATGTCTGAACAAACAGTAAATCATGTCGTTCTTGGGATGGCCGGCCATATCGACCATGGGAAAACCGCTATTGTTAAGGCACTGACCGGTACTGATACGGACAGGCTCAAAGAGGAAAAAGAGCGCGGTATGACCACGGATCTCGGTTTTGCGTTTCTGGGTTCGGATATAACTATCATTGATGTTCCCGGCCATGAAAAGTTTGTCAAAACCATGGTCGCGGGAGTAAATACGGTCGATTGTGCCCTGCTGGTTATAGCAGCAGATGACGGGGTCATGCCCCAGACTCAGGAGCATCTTGAAATACTCAACCTGCTCGGTGTCTCAACCGGGCTTGTTGCGGTAAATAAAATTGACCTGGTAGAACCGGATTGGGTCGAGTTGGTTATTGATGACGTGAAGGATCTGATTAAGGGAACGGTCCTTGACGGTGCGCCCATTGTACCGATCAGCGCCGTTGAGAACAAGGGTATAGATACCCTCAAAGAAACGATACTGACTGTTGCAAAAGGGGTGCGCGCAAGAAAAGATAAAGGCATATTCCGGCTGCCAATTGACCGGGTATTTACAATAAAAGGATTTGGTACTGTTATCGCCGGCACTGTCCTCTCCGGCAAGGTTTCACCTGAAGATACGGTTGAGCTTCTTCCCAAAGGTGTTCCTTTGCGGGTACGGGGAGTACAGGTCCATGATAAACCGGTGAAAGAGGCAACGATCGGTTTTCGCACCGCAATTAATCTCGGCCGCATTGAAAAACAGTCCATCGAGCGGGGCGACCTTCTTGCTGAGCCCGGGTATTATAAACCCACATTCATGATAGATGGCCATTTCAACCTGCTGAAATCATGGCACCGTGAATTGAAAAACAGGGACCGGGTACGTGTCCATGTCGGCACCAGTGAAGTTATCGCGCGTATTTCACTGCTTGACAAAGAGGTGCTTTCTCCGGGTGATGAGGGATTCGTGCAGATCCATTTTGAAAAGGCGGTAGTCGCTGACAGGGAAGACCGGTTCGTGGTACGGAGCTATTCGCCTCTGCAGACTATGGGCGGCGGGATTATACTGGATGTACACCCGCTTAAACATAAACGGTTCAAGAAAGAGGTGCTTGCCAAACTGCAGAATCTGCTTGAAGGCGACCCGAATCAGGTGGTGCTCGAACATTTTGACCGGGCACGGTTTATTCCCCAGACAGAGGAAGAGCTGGCAAAGTCTCTTGGTATTACCATGCAGGAGCTGAAAAGCCGCCTGGAAAAACTCGATAAGGATGGTAAACTGCAGCACATAGGCAAAAAGCGGCTCTTAAGCACTACCAACTATGAGCTGCTGAGCCAGAGAGTGGTTAACTGTATTACGGATTTCCACGAGAAAAATCCTCTGAAATACGCCATTCCGGCCGGTAAACTGCGGCTTATGGTAAGAGCGCCTGTTGACCAGGGGGTGTATGACGAAATCCTTGCCCTGCACCGCAATGAAGGTACCATTGTTATGGAAGGTGACCAGATTCGTATGACCGGTCATTCCGCTCAACTGACGCCCAAGCAGGAAGAAATGAAAAAGGAACTGGAGAAAAAGTACCTTAAAGAGCCCTTCAATCCCCCAAGCTGGAATGAGATTCAGGCCCTTGGTGATAAGTATAAGGTGATTGTTGAATACATGGTGGATGCCGGGGAGCTGTTTCCCGTTGAAAAGGGAGGGTATTTTCACAAAACCGCTGTTGCTGAAGCGAAGAAGCGGGTTGAAAGATATTTACTTAAAGAGAGGAAGGAAGCGACCCTCACTGATTTGAAAGATGTGCTGGACGGGATTCCCAGGAGGAAACTGGTCATGCTTTTGGAATACTTCGACCGCATCGGCTTGACAGTACGCGAGGGTGACGGGAGAAGGCTGAAATAGGAGATATTAGGCAGCGAAATATACAGAAAAACCTTGATTAAAAAGGCTGCCAATAGATAATTTTATACACTGCAGTATCTGGAAAAATACGGAGGCGCACGGGTCACTGGTGGGCT
>CBDVBE010000460.1:0-4785 GCA_965372145.1 uncultured bacterium
TATTAATTTCGCTCTTTGTCATAAGACCTTCTGCTTTACGAAGTGTCCATGATATGGCAGGACCACCTACATGCAAACATCGTGCTACTTCCCCTTCGGAAAATCCCAACACACGACAACATATATACACAAACTTCTTTCTCAATTCTGATGCCACACCATTACGACTTCGTTTTTTTATCTCTTCTACCGGCAATTCGTTTTCTGCTGCTATCACTTCCAAAACTTCTTCCACTGAACTGTATGCATGCAATGCATGCTTTAATCCTAATCGCTCTTTATTTTTCTGCATCACCGATACAATAAAATCTCTATCCCCTATAACCCAGCAGCCTGGTTGGTCCTTTTTATTTACACCACGATTGCTTTCCCGTACTTTTTCTACTATCCAGGCATCGCTAACTGTTTGCAGTCCCTCCTCCAAATAGCCCTTGTAGTTAATTCGAGCAGCCTTCACGCTCCGACCGAATCGCCGTAATACCGATTCTATGCTCTGGAATCCCACTGAGGATTTCCCCATCAATACACTATGACCGCACCACGGGTAAGTATCCAGTTCTTCAAGCCCTTTACAAATACCCACCCATAGCAGAGATACCCTGTCTTTGCCAGAAAAGATGATAGCCGACTCAGGAAAAAAAGTCGGTCCTCATCTGTTTTAAAAATGGCTGTCCCTTCTATACCCCGGGCCATTACATGCGCTATTGCGCCACCTGCTGTTATACGTCTTTTTGTCGGCATAGGATAAATATAATTTATTAATTTATCTCCGGGGTGAAATGTGAAATGGGTGAAATGAAATGGGTGAAATGTAATAAAAAACAAAATTGAAACGTTATAAACAGTGAACGGATTCATAATCACTTTAGTGTAAGACTTGTTAGTTTCTGCAAAAGGAGGATGTCCTATGAGAAAAATAGTCTTATCATGCGGAGTTTGTGTTATTATAGCCATTACCACAAGCATCCTCCTTTTTGCAGAGCAATGTAGTAGTGAAGACCTGAACCGGTATATGGTTTCTGAAATGCCGGAGAACTATGTTGCCGGCCAGGGTGAGATGATTGTCCTTGGAAACGAAAAGAAACTGGTGTTACCGGTATATCATACCGATGTAAAAGGCCGCATAGATGGTTTCCTTGCCAGGGTGCAGGTGACTCAAAAATTTGTAAATTGTATGGATACAACGATAGAAGCGTTGTACACTTTTCCCCTGCCTGAGAATGCCGCTGTTGATTCCATGATCATGGAAATTGGAAATAAGAGAATTAAAGGTGTGATTAAAGAACGGGGAGAAGCTCGTGCCATGTATGAGCAGGCGAGACGGGAAGGGAAAACCGCCAGCCTGCTTGAGCAGGAGCGGCCGAATATTTTTACCCAGTCCATTGCCAATATCCTCCCAGAAGATACCATTTTGGTAACGATCAGTTATGTGCAGGAACTAAAGTACCGTGATGGCAGGTACTCTTTCAATTTTCCCATGGTTGTAGGGCCCCGGTATATACCAGGCAGGGAGTTACGGCCCGAGGACCGGGGAACGGTTAAACCGACTGACCAGGTGCTTGATGCCCACCGGATAACGCCGCCTCTTCTTCCGCCCGGTGTGAGAAGCGGCCATGATATTTCCCTGCAGGTAGTTATTGATGCGGGTACTGAATTGAAAGAGATCGGGAGTCCCAGCCACAAAATAAAAATGAGTAGAAATACTGATAAAACTGTACTGGTTAAAATATTGTCCAATGACCGTATTCCAAACAAGGATTTCATGCTGGAATATGTCGTGGCAGGTGAGAAACTTAAGAATGTTATAGTAACCCACCGCTCTCAAGAGAAAGATGGTTTTGTGCAGTTGCTGATGATTCCAAAACTTTCTATAAAGGAGAAGGATATATTTCCCCGTGAGCTGGTATTTGTGGTTGATAACAGCGGTTCAATGAGGGGATTCCCTATTGAAAAGTGCAAGGAGATAATGAAGCTCTGTTTGAAAAATATGCGTAACAATGATGTGTTTCGATTAATTAAATTTGCCGGGTCTACCGAAGTTATGACGCCGGAGCCGATTAAAGCAACGCGGGAAAATGTTGCAAAGGCCCTTGCGTACGTTGATAAGATGCGTGGTGGGGGCGGGACAGAGATGATGAAAGCAATTAATGCAATCTTTGATGCACCTGAAGTTACCGGGCGAAAGCGACTGGTCTTATTCATGACTGATGGGTATGTTGGTAATGAGAGTTCAATAATCACCACGATCAGGAACCGGTTGGGTAACAGCCGGGTCTTCAGTGTAGGCGTGGGTTCCGGGGTGAACCATTATCTCCTGGAAGGGATGGCCTATATGGGCCGCGGTGTATGTATGGTTATCCGTCAGGATGGTGATGCGAAAAAGGTAATGCATGACTTTTATTCGCTCATTGACGCACCCGTACTCACTGAAATCCAACTGACATGGAACAATATTGAGATAGAGGATCCCCAACCGGCAAACCTGCCGGACCTGTTCCAGGGACAACCGCTGGTGGTAACGGGTAAATATACCACTGCCGGGACCGGAACGGTGACTATAACAGGGAACCTTCCGGGTGGAAAAAAATATGAGAAAGCAATAACGGTTACCCTGCCGCAGAAAGAGGAAGAAAATGGAGTACTTGCAACGCTCTGGGCACGGAGAAAGATAAGGGAAATTACCCTTCGGCAAAGCCGGATATTCAAGGAGATTGCCTATGAACCGGCAGAGGTAAAAGAGAAAGTTACCCAATTGGGCCTGGAGTATAAAATCATGACCAGGTATACCAGTTTTGTTGCTATTGATGATGCAATCAGGAATAAGGATGGAAAATGGATATCAATAGAACAGGCGATACCGTTACCTGGGGGTGTGTCTCCCCAGAGTCAACCTAAAGGAAGATATGCAGGTGGCGATCCCAGAGCTTGTATTACCAAAAAAGGTGTTCTAGGTATTATTTCAGGTCAGAGTAGCGGTTATACTTCGGGAATCGATGCTATTTTAAATGGCGTTGGTGGTTTAAAAGCAGGAGGTAGTGGTGGTGTTGGGAGAAAGGGCGCGGCTGGAATTGGTTATGGAAGCGGTTTTGGCGGAGGTTCAGGTGGAATTGATAATTTAATAGGAAGCCTGATGGGAGGTGCCCGAGGAAGTCAGACCATGAAAAAACGTGGATCACTGAAAATCTCAGCGCCAAAATTTACCAAAGGCGGTTCTTTGACCGGTGGAAGGAGCAGGGCGAGTATCATGCGTGTGGTTATGCAGAACCTTGCACCACTCAGATATGCCTTTAACAAGCGTTTACAGGTGAAACCAGGTTTAAAAGGAAGGGTCACCGTGAAGTTTGCGATTGATGAGTTTGGTAAGGTGATTTACTGTTCTGTAGTCAGTTCGACTATGAATGATCCTGAATTTGAGAAGATAATTGTCAAAAAGATAAAGCGCTGGGTTTTTAAGAAAATTGATAAGCCGGGTGATGTAACTGAAGTGGTCTATCCCTTTGTTTTCAGTCAATAAAAAGAGGGCATTCACTCGTACGTAATAAAAGGTGATGATGATTTGAAATCAAAGACAAGGTATAACATCTTAAATTGTATTTATTTATTCCATGGCTAAAAAGAGAAATAATTTTTTCACGATCTGAATCATCCATAAATATGTCCCGTCCATCAATTCCAGCGGTGCCCTGTGTGGTACTGAAAAAAATGTAACGTATGCAGGAAAAACAGAAACACTGACATTAGGGCTTTTTAGAAAAAATATAACTCTTCTTCAAAAAATAATCTGTACCCAATTCTTTCATCGTCATAACGAGTGAGTCAGAAATAATGCCATAGGAAAATGTCTGCTGGGTGCCCTGGTTTTTCGACGATATAACATATAAGGAGTCCGCATCGCAATGCCATGAACCATAATCATCAATATACTGTAATGAGTCATGGAGAGTATCATTTTTTAAATAGGAATAATCAAAGGTGAAAGTACCTGACTTTTTTAAATCGATGCTGACAAATCCGGTCAAACCTACCGGTATAGTGTAAGGAACAAATTCTCCCTGCCACGTTCCAATCAGCAGTGATTCGAATGGATCCGTGGTGTCAGGTTGATCATCTGTACAGTTAATACCCAGAAAACCAAGTAAGAATAAAAAATAAAGAATGATTATTATTACCTTTTTCATAAATATTCCTCACTATGGCGGGATAGTAATAAAATATTATAACTACATTTAAATATTCTAATTTTATTTTTCCGTAAAGCACCAGAATCTCTTGGATTATTTGTATTAAGAGTAGATTGATTAAATTATATGTTACATCCCTGATATCACAATAAATTTCATTCTCGATGTATGATGGCAGATGAAATTAATAAATTGCATTTTAAACATTATTGTTGGCCGAACAATGGAGTGTTTATATGGATATCTATCTTTTCCGAAATGGATTGTTATCTGTTCGGGATAAGCTTTTGCGAGGGAGAGAATCTGCCTGCGGCAGATGCATTCGACGTTCCCCATTAAATAAATCTCTTCTTTTAATTTTTCTGGATTCCGCACTAAATGCGGAATGACAAATTGCATCTCTGGATACAAGCTCAGCACCTGTATGACAGCATGAAAAAGACGAGAAAGATTATGAGAATGATTATGATTAAGATTAAGAGTACGGGTAGGAGAAAAAAGTGGCGGAGACGTGTGAGAATCGAACTCACCTACCGCATCTTCAGATACGGCACAACGGATTTGAAGTCCGCGGAGCCCACCAGTGACCCGTGCGCCTCCGTAT
>CBDVBE010000461.1:0-4763 GCA_965372145.1 uncultured bacterium
CCATCCCGCAACAACGCCATAAAAGGCTAAAATACAGAATGCTGATACTACCCCCATCCAACCGACTAAATGCCATTTTGTTCCTTTAGCCAATTTTTTAAAAGAACCCACTGCATTTTTCTGAGCATTTCTTCCAATTAAAAATTCTGAAAGCATTAAGGGTAAACCAATAATAGCAATACAGATTAAATAAACAATTATAAAAGCAGACCCACCATTTTGACCGGTAATATAGGGGAATTTCCAGATATTTCCCAATCCAATAGCTGAACCGGCAGCAGCAGCTATTATTCCAATCTTAGACGAAAAACCATCTCTTGTTGGTTCATTACCATTTGCCATAATATCTCTCCATAATAATTTTGTTAATAAAACAACGGTTATTATTTTAAAATAAAATTAATTTAACCACTCGAAATCATAATGATGTAAGATAAGTAAAAATAACAGGTAAATGCAAAAAAAATCTTTCCTCCTTTTTAAAAAATCTACACCTATAACCCTGTAACTTCCTGTATTTCTTCCAGTTAGGACAAGTTGAAACAAACCTGTTAGCATCTAATCACTTTAGTACTATACTTTTACACTTGAAACCTCTATTTGTCCACTATATAATTAGTAATGATACCTTAATTTATATGATTGCTCTAAATTGTATTGTGTGTGACTGCAATCACAGCATTTTATCATATATAGCGGTATAATGAAGATGGTAAAATATTACACGTGCCCTATAAGGGAGGATATATGTCGGTTAAAAAAATTGGTAAGATGTCGTTACTGTTACTCCTAGGTTTTTGTATCAGCATTTCTTTTGCAGCAGAAACGAGACAGGATTATCCACCTACAATAAAAGGCATGGTAATTGATGAGGAAGGGAAACCGATACCTGGGACAGATATCACGGTCATTAAATTTGGTTCCACTGAAATTCTCAAGCAGACTACTACTGATCTACAGGGGCAATTCTATATAGACAGTGTACCGCTTGTTCATGAGTATCAAATATGGATTGAACCAAATACAATTTCCGGTTATCCACCACAGTATTGGGGACAATGGATGAATACCAAATATGCTCCTTCGGACCCAATTAAACTAGATTATAATTTTATTTTCACTGTACTAATTGAACTTACACAATTCCCTTCAGATACCAGTATACCGGTTGATAATTATTTTGGTGCAATGGAAGGGAGATTAACAACTGAGAATGGTTTGCCGTTTCCAAATGTAAAAGTGGTGGTTACAACTGTCAATGAGCAAAACCCTGTAGTTGAAACAGAAACAGATGCAGAGGGCAATTTTCTTTTATATCATGTTCCTTCAGGTCATCCACATAATCTTCAATTCATCCCGGCTATTACTGTCGGATATCCTATCCAGTTCTTAAACCAAAATAATGAAACTACCTTAAATCCTATATACTCACTGGATATTTTTGCGTTTGACACGTGGATGTTTGGTGATATCTATCTCTCACAAAATCCCGATACCGGCAGTAATGACACAACGTTTAATGGAAGCGTGAAAGTAACTTTACTTGACAGCACCAACAACGTGCTGAAAACCTATGGTTACATTGCTCTTTATGCCGATTGGGGTCACGTTGAAAGTAAAAATATCGACCCGAACATGACAATGCCCATTGAATTTTATAACTTACCATCAGGAAATTATTCCATTTTTATGGACGTCGATAACTATCCTTCACAATACTATAATCCTGATGGTAACACTGTAGCGGATTTCTATAATTTTTATCTCTCCGATAACGAGACTCGAGAATTCCATGTAGCACTCACCATGCACCCCGAGGATACTAATGCAGTAGCAAATTTTTATGGAAGTGTTCGGAATAGTATGGGTGAACCGATAGGAAATGCCAAGGTCGCTGTTTGTCATGTCGATGACATGAACTGGGACCCGTGGTTTACTATTCCTGACTGCTGGTCTGACTATTCTGCATACACTGATGCAAATGGTAACTATGAGATATACAATGTCCGCCCTGGTGAATACGTTCTTTTTGCATTTAAGGAAAATGAGAATTATGTTCCGATATTTTATCCCAGCACATCCTCTTTCATGGAAGCAAAGAAAATTCCTATACAGAATTATAATGACACGTATAATCTTGACTTCAGGCTTGAAAAAGGTTCCTCAATAAGTGGCTGGGTAAAAAATAACGACACAAATGAAGGTATAGGCAAAATCCGCGTTAACGGATGGCATCATTCGGATGGCGGTGGTATGCTTTATAATTTTCATCATGAAGCGCGGACTGATGAAAACGGCAAATTTACGTTAATGGGTATCCCCAACGGAACCTGGCATATTGACGCGTGGGATGAAAACCACATCTTTTACACGGTGTATAAGGAGTGGGAAGATATCGAAATCACCTATCCTCAGGATTTCCAACTCCCAAAGAATATACTCATGAAAGCCGGCGGCCATCTCTATGGAACATACAAATTACCCAATGTAAACAATATTGATCACTGGAATTTGGGAAGGCTTTTTATCTATCCCTATAATAATACCCAGATTAATGACAGTATTTGGGAAGAGCATGAGCACATGTATATCGGAATCCATAAAGAGGATGATTCATCTAATACCTATAGAACTGATGTGATACCAGACGGCAACTGGAAAATGGCAATCATGCCGCAACCATGGATCAACCATGACTCGGTGAATATCAATCAGAATTACCTGCCGTTCCTCAAGTGGAAGTTCATTGATAATGCGCTCACACTTCAGAGTACACAAGCTGTTTCCATTGCCCCGTATGAGGAAAAATCATTTAATATCACCTTTGAGACCGGCGGCTACATCCTGTTCGGTACTATTAAAAGTGAAAAAGGTGAAAATTTCGGCTGGAATTCTATCACCAATACCTGGGGAAAAAACTATCATATCAAAGTATATATTAAAGACAGCGACACACTACTTCAAATAGCGGAAAGTTTTGATATACGGGACAACCGGTTTTATATACCCGGTCTGATAAGCGGGCAGGAGTATTATCTGGAAGCATGGGCTGACGGGTATCCGGATCAATGGTGGGTAACGAATGACAGCGCCGTTGGAAACAGCGATATTGCTCTCCCCTATACGTTTTCTACCTCAACTTTTACCCCTTTAACCATCTATTTGTTAGAGGACCCTATTGGCCAAGACGACCCGTGGGAAGGGCCGTCATATCTTAAGAACTTTAAACTTAAACCGGCAGGTCTAACAAGTATTCAAATGAGCTGGTCACCTTCACCGCCTGAAGATAAGGTTGAGCACTATGTTATTTTCCGATTAAAAAATGCCTCTGAAAGTTTATTTAAAATGAGTGAAGACAGCACCCATTGGGAACCAATTGATGAAAATTCAATAATGATGCTTGTAGATTCTTTCAGTGTTGCAAATACCGACACCTTCTTTGTAGACACGACAGTTATCCCTTTTGTAAAATACATGTATGTTGTTTTCGGGTTTGATGACAAGGGCCATGATGGCGAAGCACTTCCAATCCATATCCCATTAAGTACCTATTTCTCCGAAATCACCTATACAACCTTTACCAATTCTGTTGAAGTAAAACCCAACCTGTGGCAGATGGTCGGAGTGTGCGGCCTCGATTCACTTACTACCACAACTAGCACAGGTGTTCTCGAAATGTTTACATGGGATGAAACGGCAGATTCGAGTAAATTATACTCATACTATGTGCCCAGGACCAATTTAAAACCGACTCATGGTGTCTGGATCTATTCTTCTGAAACAATACCGCTCAAAATGTCTGAAAATGCATTTCAAGATTTAGTTATTAAGAAAGATGCAATTTCTATCAGGGTAAATCAGGGATGGAACCAGGTATCCTCTCCATTCCCCTATTGGGTGGCGCCGCCATGGCTTGACTCCAATTATACCGCGTGGGAATGGATAGCAGGAGAAAACAAATATATTGAAGCGAAAACCTTTAAACCCTGGAAAGCTTACTGGATTAAATCAGATAGTACGAAATCCCTTCCTGTCTCACCTCTTCCTGCGATTGCCACCAAGAGAGAACCGAGTAAACTGAGAAGGAGTATCGGCTGGGAACTTACCGTATCACTCACCGGGGAAAAGAGCTCAGATCCGGATAATTTTATTGGAACCCTGCCAAAGGAATTCAGCAAAACAATAAAAAACACCAGTGCTGAGCCGCCTCAGGCTTTCGGCTATCCGCATCTCTACTTTGTAAATGGGCAGGAGAAATGTGCAAAACTGTATGCATATTCATCGGCAATACCTGAGAAAAAGATTGAATGGAAAGTCGGTATTTCACCTTCCGATCAGGCAATGAAGATTACTGTGCACAATCTTTCATCGCTTCCTGCGGAAGTAGGAGTGTTCTGGTTAGATAATACTAAAATGGTCAACCTGCGTGAAATTAACATGATAGCTGTTGAAGCTCGCGGGGAAACACAGTATGGCTACATCATAGCTACTGCAAATCCGGCTGATATCGCACTGTATACCGGTAAATTCATGTTGCGGCCAAATTATCCGAATCCATTCAGACGCTCAACCACACTGGAATTTACCGTACCATACTTCTGGAATAAAGACGGCTCAAAAGCTGAAGGTGACAGACAGAAAATATCCTTAAATATCTACAATATCTCCGGACGGCTTGTCGCGACTGTCTTCTCTGGATACGCAAAAGTCGGCCACCATCGAAAAGTATGGAATGGTAAAAGTAACAGCGGACGATTCCTGAC
>CBDVBE010000462.1:0-4678 GCA_965372145.1 uncultured bacterium
GTTGGATTGTCCAACTTGATTATATTAGCTTTGCTTGGCGCACTCATTTTATTTCCTTTTTTGTAGAGAGTGACTACGAAGTGATGTAATTACAGATTGGATGGCATTAAGAAAAACTCAAACGCAAAGTGTACCGTATCTTTATTTACCGTACCACATGTTTGATATGAAAAGCTACTGTTTTTTAGAAGGAAGATTTTTCTTTTATTTGATCTGAGAAGTATAAAAAAATCTTCCTTACAGGTAACATCTACTGAAAGACCTAAGATTTCCGGTTTTACCGGCACTGAAACAGCATACCTTAAAACATGTTCCTGTTCAAGATCAATATTGGGTACACTATCCAATGTGATTAGAACCGAATCGTTATACACACTATTTATCATGGTGTAATGGATTTTGAATTCTGCATCTTTAAACGGCATAGTTGGATTAAAGTAGAAAAACAACAGCGAACTGACGGTGATTGGAGAGGTGCCACAACCTGCATTTGGATCGCAGATAATGTAACCTGATGTCTCGTTAACATTATTAGTAAACCAGACACACATCTGTGAATCACAATTGCTCGTTATTTGCCATTGATCCTGCAAAACAAAAACGTCATAGTTACGTCTGATTACTTTACTTTGAATATTAATGGCATTCCGGTCATCAAGTAGAAACACCTTAGCGCTTATTGTCTCCTGTACAGAATCAATTATTGCAAAAGTAATAAGGTTTCGCTCCTCGCCGTCATCTGACAACATGCCACACCCGGCAAAGATAATTAGAATAACCGGAAATAACAGATCTCCTGGAATTACTTTTTTCATTACTATATATCTTTTAAAGACTCAAAACCGCAATTTTCATTTATTCTACCATAATATACAAAATTTTACCAATGCATTACTTGTTAATAAAATGGGTGATTTTATTGATAACCGTTGAATTGTTATCACATTTGCAGTAGATTTATATATAGAGAGAGAGCATTTTCCCTTTATATTCGAGCTATTTATTTGGACATTCATCATCCACAAAGAAAACTATACCCATCTTTAACCTGACCCGGGGTGCATTATGGCAGGTAACAGATTGATTCGATGTGTGTTACTGAGTTTTATACTGAGTATATCTGTCCTTTTGGATGCTTCTGCAGATAATATGCCTGCATCCAAATCTCCTCCCGGCAATCTATCCCCCCAGCGTGTGCCGCAGTTTGTTAACATCGGTTTTGATGACAACGGGTACACCGACGGTATGGAATGGATTCTCGATTATCTCCGAGATAAAACGAATCCGCAGGGAATCAATAATCCTTCTACCTATGATGGCACGCCTGCACGAGGGATTTTTTATCTTACCACTTACTATGCCAATGATACTACCAGTCCCGGATTAAAAGAGGCCTGGATCAAAGCATACGAAGACGGGCATGAAATCGGGAATCATACGGTCTCCCATTATGAAGCTATGGCCGGTTGGACTCAGGCGCAATGGGAAGCAGAGCTTGACAGTGCGAGCAATTGGATGGTTGAAAACATCGGCATACCTAAAAATGAAATCTGGGGATTTCGTACCCCCTTTCTCGCATTCAGTTATATGGGATATACCCATTATGCAATTAAAGCATTAGGACTTATCTATGACTGCTCATTAAATGCGGGAAGTGAAATTATCGGTGACGGTTCCGATTTTTACTGGCCGTACACCATGGACGAAGGAAGTCCTGATGAGCATTATATCAAAGCGGTTCCCGGGTTATGGCAGGTGCCGGTGCACTATGTCATGGTTGCCGGCGGCGGGAGGATGACCGGATTTGATTATAATTTATGGGCCATGCTAGATCAATCTAAAAGCAGCTTTGTCGCTACAGTGAAACAAACACTTGATCTGCGCTACAATGGAAACCGGGCGCCATTCTGTTTCGGCGGGCACACTGACTACTACTCGGAATTCAATGAAAGCGCAAATGATGAGTGTAACGGTGCAACCTGGCAGCAGCGCAGGGAAGCGGTTGAGGAATTCATCGACTACGCGCTGCAAAAACCTGATGTACGATTTGTCAGCTCAAAAGATATTATTCGCTGGATGCGCTCTCCTGTTGGCCTTGATGCGACAACAGCAGACAATACCAGTAAAACAATGATAACCAAGCCGCCTGCTATAGAAACCGTTTCCAGAGCTAATATCAGGATATTTATCCCGGAGGCCGGTACCTATTCCCTCTCTATATATGCAGCCAGCGGAAGAAAAGTGGCAACACTATCCCATTGCTATTTTTCCCGCGGTTCCCATACGATCACCCCAAAAAACCACCATCATGCCCATGGTGTGTATTATCTCCGATTGCACGGAAGCACTGGTGAAGCAGTGGAAAAGATAGTAGTCAGTGGTGAGTAGTCAGTAAAGCAAAAACTGAAAAGACTAAAGATAAGAGATTGACGAGTGACGAATGACGAATAGCGAATTATGAAGTACCAAAAAAACTGGTGAAGAGAGTAATAGGTGAACAGTGATCGGTGACCGGTAAAAAACAGTAATCAGTACTACTTAATATGTGAGTATTTACCAGACAGATTTTTCCGGCCCGAATGGATGTTGATAATATAGACACCACTGGGAAGAGATTCACTGCTTATGCTTAGTGTATGCCATCGTGTGCCATACCCATCAATGCTTTTTATTACCTCACCTGAAATGCCATACAAAGAAATAGAGTACTCAGTAGCAAAAGGCACAAAGAGCTTTACAGATGAACCTGTCTTATTCAGTACAACATCTTTTAATCCATCCAGAACCTGGTTGTTGTATTTAATCGCAGTGCTTTCATAGGTAACCGTTAATCTCGGCCGCAGTGAGTCCAATTCAGTATTATCCGACGATATATAATTTCTTCCCGTGTTGTTATCGTCGAGATCCGGAATAATCAGAAAACCGCAATTTAGCTTATCACCAAGAAATTGTTTAACTATTTCAGTAACTGTATACTGTTCCCATGACATTTCAGGTGCATAACCGGTCACGGCTTTATTTTCCTCGGTGTAGTCGCCACCGGCATTATCCCATGCACCACTGCCTGCTTTAAGCCATGTTACTGTTGTTACATCCCATTCTTTTATCAGCCGGTATGCGGTGGTATACTCAAGCCCAACAGTACCATACCGGAAAAAAATCGAAAGCACAGCCTCTTTTACCACAGCATCATCAGGGATTTCAGAAGAAAGGTCAAATTTTATAGCCGCCCGGGCGTCTACATTTCCTCATCCGGGTCAGCTTGCGGTCATCAGGTAGGGATTGTCGTTGTAATTCTGATCAACCGATGAAGGATCGTCTCCTTTACGGTACAGGTAGGAATCAACGCAGCCGCTATACCCGTTAAATCCGTTTTGTAATACTTTTGAAATCTCATCTGCACATTCAGACTGTGACATACCTGCGCCCTTGAACAGTTGTTAACGTATCACCTGCAATCTTTGAGCAAAATTAGGGCCGGGACCTTCTAATCTCAATAAATATATCCCGCTGGAAACTGTACTTGTATGCCAAATGAATTTGCCGTCCTGTAATTTCAACTCATCGATCAGGGTGCCGCAAAGGTTATATATTCTCAGTTTACTGCCGGCAGCCGTGGCAGAGCCTTTACTTACAAGAATAGTATATTTTCCTCCTGACGGATTGGGATATACCGTTATTTCGGGATGGAGCAGGTTACCGGTACAAGGTGAGTTCTTTATGGACGAAGAATCGTTATATTCATACGCGCCAAGGTCAGGGGCGGAACCGATATAGGCTAACGTGATGCCTATATTCTGTATCCAGGTCAGGCTTTTATCAACGGTAATTGTATTTGCAGTATAATCGACAGCAGTAATACGGGCCCTTTGCGCAGTGCCTTCAAGCTGAATCATATCTCCATCAATCATACCCCACCCGTTGGTAAAATAACCGGCGTCTTCAACCTGAAACTGTGTGCCGCTGCCGTCCGCACTGGTTATTTTAGTCACCCACCCGCCGCTATCGATACACGGACTTCCTGCTTTCAGGTGAAGATCGGGAAGATGGGGTTTAAAGGGATCGACCTGGCTCTCATCATCAACAAAGAGCGGGTCACCCGATTCCCAGTTGTTCTCAACTACCTGGGCGGAGTCAACGGCGTCAGTTGTAATTGGCCCGCCTTTATTATCATAGAAGATATTATTCTTTACCACATTGCCGATGGGATCGCCCTGGCCCCAGTCACAGAAATAGATGCCGCCCGAAAATCCAACATAATCCGCTTCATGGCCATTGTGAAAGAAAACGTTATTATATATCCGGTTATAGTGTGCCGGGGTATAGTCCACCATAGATACGCACTGTATGCCGCCCAGCCCGTTATAGTAAAAAACGTTAAATCGAAAAATATTATTCGACGCCCGCAACGACATGCCCGAAGCTCTATACGCAAACGCAAAGCGGTTTCCCTCATACAGGTTTCTGTCAACGGCTTTGCCGTGTGTTATAGCGCAGCGATACCCGAAGCCGTCCACCGGGGATCTTTCATGGTGCAGGTAGTTGTTGCGGAAAATACTGAACTGGCTCCACGCGGCGAGGCAATGATGGCCCCCATAAAAAAAAGTGTTATCTTCGATCAGATTATAGTACCTGAATTTTTCACTACAAACAGGAATTTTTATTTTGAAATAATAAA
>CBDVBE010000463.1:0-4648 GCA_965372145.1 uncultured bacterium
AATACTATATAGTAATATACGAAAAATCACGTGAAAAATCTTTGAATATTTTTAAAATATATAGAGAAGATCGAATAATATTCACCTTCACATGATCTCATCTATACCATTTACAGTGTATTTTGAAATTTAACCTGCAAGGAGGATTACACTATTTTATCCTGAAACTTCTATCGCAGTAACAGAACTCTCCCATGCATAACACGATCATTGCTCCCTAAGGAATAGTAATAGTGGCCCTCAGGAAGAAGCAAATGGTTATTACCTCTTCCATCCCAAATAAATGAAGTAGAAGATGTATTAATTTTAATTGTCCTGACCAATTGTCCGTAATTGTTATAAATATGTATGGTCTTACCTGTATTTTCAACAAAATTAATTCTTGTTTGATGGGTAAATGGATTCGGAGAACACCAGGTTGCAGGTGCTTTTAATGTATTCTTAACAGGATGAAACTTACTATCCATATTAGGATCACACTCAAAGGCACCAATATCAGGGATTGCGTCCGCATATCGATCCTTATAACTCTGATGTTTAACATATTCAAGCGTTGGCGCATGATCAGGGAGACATTCCTGTGCCGGCATTGTAGCCCCACTTTTACATGGTGATGTTAACAATAATCTGAAATCCTGATTTGAGAACTTTATAAATCCCGGCTCTGTACCGGTGATATTAGAGCCGCTGTCATTCACATTTGCATTTTGGTCAGTATGACTTTTCACCCATCCTGTATTCAGCCAGTTATTCCTTAAATCAATGGCCTTTCCAGCAGAATCGACAATAGCCAGATGTGAGCCTGATACGGTAATATATACGGAATTATTTCTCACATCAGCGGATTCGTCATCTGAGGAGAGCCGAAGAAGGGTGGTATTGTTTGATCGAGTAGAAACAATCGTGTTATGATAGAAATAGAGTGTACCTTTACGGAAATTCTGCAAGGAATCATAATCATCCCCGCCATAATGGCATACCTGGCTGTTCCCCGCTTCATCAGGCTCAATAAAAATATTTCCATATACAAATGTCTTTGCATAGGCAGGATCGGTTACAATATGCTGATGATCGCTCTGTACCAGATCAAGTTGCCGGTTACCTCCCTCAATCCAGTTATACCGTATCACACAGCCGGATGACCGATCCTTGAGATTATTCCCAAGGCAACCATCACGCAGTGGACCGAATCTGTTAAACTGAAACGTTATTCCCTGTGATTCAGTATAATTATTGTGTTCATAGATGCTGTTATCATGTCCGTTATCGTAGTAGTAACACGCTTCGATTACTATATTTTTTGATTGTGAAGCTGAAAAGAAACCATTCCCGCAATCATGAAAAACACAATTTTTTACCGTAATATTCTCACCTTTTTCAATGTACACTGCAGCGGCATTTTTAAAGTAGTTGGTAATTCCATACCTCCCGGTAAACGTATACCCCTCCCGGGCACTTTTTAAATCAAGATTCTGCAGTATGATATACTCCGGCATAAGATCAGGTGGTTTATTAGATCCCCCTATTTTAACCAATCCCCGCTCCTCATTCCAGAAATCAAACTGTGTATCAGTCACCGCTTCGTTCCCGTCAATAACCGGCAGCCGCCCCTGATCATCAGGCACACCACTGATCACAATCGGATCGTTCGCAGTACCTTTCAGACATACAACCCATTTCTCCTTATATGGCTCACTACGGTAGTGAATCAGCACAGAATCCCCCGGTAGTAAAGTACCCCAGGGGACGCTGCCGATCTTTTCATAGGGTTTCTGCGGGCCGATTTCATAGACAGAGGAGAAAAGGTTATACGTTACAGCAAGTATAACATATACAGCAATTTTAGACGTTTCCTTCATAGTACTAATATACTTAGTTTCCGTTAACAATTGACAAATGATCGTCATTCCCGCGTGTTTTAGGCGGGAATCCATGCCCTGAAACACTCAAAAAGCTGGATTCCGGCCAAATGTATGCCGGAATGACATTCAAAACAAGCTAAATTTAACAGAAACTACTTAATTTGTGTTTTATATCCGGTTTAAATTGGATTGAGTATTGAAGAACGGTAGTTGGTAATCGGGAGTTTAAATTCACCCCTTCGACTGAGCTCAGGATGAACGGTGAATTGCTTCAAATAAGTTATAAACGCCGTTCGTGTTGAGCTCCACCTTACTGGTTTATACCTCCTTCGGTTATACCCGGGACAGGCCTGCTGAAACAGAGAACGGCTTTTGAGACACACTCATCTTTTCCCCTATCAAAAAATAGTATATAAAATTTTTAACTAATTGAATTTCTACAAGTTATCAAACATTCATTATAATCTGCGCAAAAGTAAAATAACCTATCAAAATCCTTGTCCCTCGGGTAAGAAAACACTAGATTATTGCTCAACAATTTATGTAATTCTTTTATTAATTGTGTTCCTTTCTAACAAAAAATATCATCATCAATTTAACCCAAAGGAGAATTGTATGAGTGACAAATGTAAAGTCGGAGGGAAAGTCATTAACTCTCTTACCGGCCAGGGCCTGAAAGGCCTTCGTGTTGAAGCCTGGGATAAGGATATTCATTTCGATGATGCCCTCGGGCATGCGTTAACCGATAAAGAAGGAAACTTCGATATCAATTACAGTGCATCTGCATTCAGCGACCGTTACTCTGAAAAGAATCCGGATCTCTATTTTAAAATCTTTCTAGCTGAAAAATTGCTTGAGACCACTGAAGATGCATTAATGCAAAATGCATCAACCTATGAAAAACAGGTAGTTATTCCCATCCGCTTTTACGAAAAAGAGGAGGAAGGCCTGAATCAATTCGAACTAAAGGGAAAACTTACCAGCCGGGAATCAGTTGATTATACAAAAGTAGAACTCACCGTACAGGCCTTTGTGCAGGGGAAAGAAGTCGCTTCCGCAGATGTAAACGAAAAAGGAGAATACACGCTCACCTTTGCGCAAAAGGAAATTATGCGTTTTGTTGATATCCGTGTCGTACCAAAACTCCTTGCATCACCACGCTACCACAAGCTGCCGGGCCTCGGATTGACCCGGACCTTCTGTTCCTCAAAATTTTCCATGCAGCAGAATAATTTTTATAAAGCAAATTATGAAATGATGATTCCACAACCCTACCTTGAACTGCTCTTGAAAATTACAAAAACATATCATACGCATGGTGTGGTATATGCCACAAAATTCGAGGAATACGGCGGGATTCCAACCCCTGTTGACATTACACCGATGCCCGGCGCCAGGATTGAATTTTTTGAAGTCGATTCACCCTATTTCTTTCTTATCGGTACTGAACCCACCTTGAAAGAATCCTACCTTGGCGAAGCAGTCACACAACCTGACGGCAGCTATGAATTCACGTTTGATTTCTCCTACAATCCATTGTTATTACACTGGCTTTTTACTGACAAAGTACCGGATATACGAGCACGGATATCCCAATTTTTTGATGGTGATTGGACGCAAGTCTATGAAGGCCCGGTTGACTGGAATATTTCAGAAGATTTCGCGCGCAGCTACTTTGTCCCTGAAGAACTGGTTATTCCGGATTTCCCCGATGTTGAAAAACCACTCGTTGGATTCAGGTATATCAGCTGCGGCCTGCTTCCCATAGATACCGAGAGGATTAAAAAAGGTTATGCTACCGCCCTGGAAGGAGATCCGGCACGTGTCGCGGGAATATCGCATCAGCCTTTCTGCGAGCGGCTTCGCGTGTTCGGCCTTTTTGCCGAATCTGATGATGTCCGCACCTATAAAGTACAGATTGCTACGGCAAATGAGGACGGCCCGGTCGGTGACTGGACAGACATGCCCGACCCCCTTTACAATAGAGAGTGGGACGATACCGAGCATAAATGGAAATATACCATACTCGGCCCTGATCCGGTCACGAAGCGGTATACCAATATTGATATCGAACCGGAATATGACTGGCATGAACATGCACTCAAGTTCACCTGGAATACGAAAAACGTGCCCAACGGCTACTATGCTATTCGTATACTTGGTTTTAAAGAAGACGATACTGAAGTCGGTCACTACTACATGCCTGTCCTGCGTGTGGATAATACCAGACCTGACACGGCACTTGATATCATCAGCCCGGCTGTGTCCGAATGCGGTTATATGACCCTTGGCACCGATCGCAAGATCACTTTTAAAGTGACTGCAAACGATCCTGAAGGGCATATGTATAGATATTCAGTTTCATGCTCGCGCGGTAAACACCCGCAGGCCGCAGGTTCTACGGTTCCCGAACACCGCCCCGATCCGGAAGCTGTCTGGGCCGGCGTGACTAATAAATCCGTTGCATTTACCGTTAGTCCGCTACCGACTGAACTGGCTGCCTGTCCATCAATCGCCTACAATGCCGAATTGCACGTCTGGGGCTCCTCAACGGACGGCTATTCTAATGTGTCAAGCAAACAACATGTAAAGCGGGAAATGAACCTGATCGTTTCTGAATAATAACTTTTACTTATTAAAATGAAAGGCTTCCTGCATGAAGAATGTGGGGAGTCTTTTTTTATGGGAGTAAAAAATGAAACCTGGGATGAATCCCAGGCCACAATAACAACCTAGTACATTGTCCACATTAAAAGTTCGCAAAGTAGGTGTGTGGATATTATATT
>CBDVBE010000464.1:0-4605 GCA_965372145.1 uncultured bacterium
TAGTTATAGCTAAAATATATATTATTACTTAATCTCTTACCACCGTCCCTTCATACGTCCCTTCATACGAGTAGAGCTTACAAGAATCAATTAGAGAGACCAATTTGGTGAAGTCTATGTACCGCCATACTTTAATTTCTTCGTTATCAGGTTGAATAAAGGTTGGATGTTCTTCGTACATGACTTTCCTTGTTTGCTCCTACATTTTGAGTGAGTGGTGATACGCTTCTGGCTATACTCAAAATTTCCACTCCACTCAATTGTTAGCTGTTTACTCTTTTTCTTTCTTCGTCTATTATCTCTGCCATTATTTGCTTAATACGTTCTTCCGTCAATCCTATTTTTTTTGTATAACTGATATAATAGGATTCGAGTTTATTTTCGAGTTCCTTAGATTCATCAATAAAGTTACATAAATATTGAAGTATTTCTCTTCGTCCCAAATCCGAGTAAAACTTCTGTATTTCCAGTTTGAAATATTTGTGAACTAAATAATTACGTTTATTAAGTATTGTCGTCAGATCTTCTTTTATATCCTCTGATAAGCTATAAGCATGCTTTACTTCGTTTATGAAATTACCCATTGTTTTTCTCGAATTTTCAATTGCATCTATAATGTCGTTGACTTCTTTATTTGTTTTTACTTTATTTTTAATAATTCTATTGGACCAAATCATTTTCGAGAATGCCTCTTCGAGACACTGGGAGTAATAGACAGCTAATCCAAAATAGGCGTAAATCAATTTATGTTTATCTTCATTCCCTGACTCATATTCTTTAATAGCGTTGTTGTATGTCGTCATATTTATTCCTGCTAACATTCGAATCAAATGTTACCAGAAAAAACCTTTTTTAAATAAGATACAAAATTTATTAAAAAATCAATCAAGTTAGTAACCAAAATCAACTAACCTACTATAACCTTTTTTTCTGCCTAAACTCTCCCTGATGACAATCAAAGCAAAGTGTTTCCAGGTATTGAGCATAGAGCGGAACCAGACCGCGGTTAAGTAACTCATCGAGCGACGAAGGAAATAGCACTGTTCAGGGGAACAGTGCTATACAGTTTTAACAGGCCACCCGCCGAAAAAGAATGCTTCTAACTAAGCTATTCCTCAATCTCGATGTTCGCTCCGGGATTGCGGCGCTGAGCCTCCGAAATGGCCTCCTCTTTTGTGCTATAGGAGGTCCTGCCGGCAACAACACCTGCCGACGATTTTACTACTATGATCCAGCCTTGATTCTTGATATGACGCACGATGACTTCCGTCTTTTCCTCCTGCCCTCCGTGTTTTTTTAGGACATAACGATAAATTGAGATGAGTGTACACCCCACGTCGAAACCCTCCCTTTATCTCCAATGATTGGTTATGAAAATCCTTCCGTTACTGTTACTTGTCATAAATATAGTAAATCTCTTCTTAATGTGACAGACGTAACAGACACGTCACAGTTCTTTTTATACCTTACTATATGTATACTTTTCAAAATAAAAATCGTCGGATTTATCGAGCGAGAGGAAACCATGCTTATTCGAATGTTGCTGAGCGAGGCCGGACTGTGGAAAGAGCCTGTGCCGAGAGCGCCTCCGCATGTGCCTGTTGCTGCCCCCATGTTCGCAGAACCCACAGTAGATTATGAGTTCTTCGAAAAAACCTGCGTCTGATTATACCGCCCGTAAATACGGCCTCCTCGTTTTTTTGCCTGAACTTGCTTTTTTACCCACCAATTAACAATATTTCTTATAGAATTGGTCTGCGTTAATTGCAGGTGCCAGGACAATCAGGGAGAATTTTGCTTGTTTGTAAAGTAAGACGGGTTTACGAAGTTTTTGGTGATGGAAAAATTAAAATTCCTATCAGAGAAGGAGCCCCGGACAGTAATGACTGGATTGACGACTGTGTGGCACAAGCGGACGTATATACTTTTATCATAGAGACGCTTGATTTGCTTTCCGGGCTTATTGAATAGTGTTTTATTATAAATCATTACACCTTAACAAAGGAGTGGTATTATGCTCAATAAACTTACCGTATTACTATCTATAATCCTAATTTACTCTCACTATAACCGTTGCCGATATAAATGATGGCTTGGTTGCATATTACCCATTTAATGGCAATGCGAATGATGAAAGTGGTAATGGAAATCATGCTTCAGTGCACGGTGCTACCTTAACTGTCGACAGGTTTGATAGAGAAAATAATGCATATCTTTTTGATGGTACAGATGATTACATAGATGTAAGCACTGTTGATAATTTTCGATTTGAGAATGAATCAGTAACATTTTCGCTGTGGACTAAAATCCTTGATAATGCAAATGTGTATCGTCATTTGATGGTGATAGCCAATATTGACATGGAAACCCCTGTCTTTTATCCTCTAATTGGTCTTAGCAAGTGGCGAAGTGGATGGGACGGAGGAAAATATGCCTTCAATCTTATTAATGAGACCGCAGAAAAGGTACAACCAACAAGTATTAAGAATGGAGAGGAATTACCTAAAAATGAGTGGACTCATTTATGCGGTGTAATTGACTATGAGGCAGGTAAAATTAAGCTTTATATGAATGGAGAGCTACAGAATTCCCTGAATGCCTGTAGCTTCAGCTTAAAAAATGCTGATCATTTGGTTTTTCGTATTGGTACCAAATACCTTTACAAAATCCCAGAAGTGTACGGAGAAGGATTTCACAATGGACCTATTGACGACATTCGTGTTTACAACCGCACCCTTTCCGAATCTGAAATACAACAGCTCTATAATGACTGTCAGCCAGTTGTCCTGCTCGAAGATGATTTTAATGATAATAGTATTGACAACACCAAATGGGTTGTAACAAACTCTCTGGACAAATCACACACCGGTCCTCCTGGGGACAATGTGATAGAAGAAAATGGAATATTGAAATTAGAGCAAAACAAAATTGACTATGGCGGAGCAGTAATAACAAAATCAATTAAAGTAGCAAAAAGGGGTAAAATTACAATCACCACAAGAACCTTATTCCATTACGCAAATGATAAATATCGTGGTGGTGTGCATTTTTTCGAACAGGAAGCCCCTGAATCTGATTTTCTGGATCAGTTATTTACATGGTCACATCAAAACTACATTTACAATAATTATGTAGAAATAGGATTTGGCAATAAAAGATGTGGCTATCTTCCCGGAAACTTCGATGAATGGGTAGAAGAAGAAATAATCTTTGATCTGGAAACCGGTGAAGTAGAATACACCTGTTGGGTTTCGCTTTTTTTTAGCAGTTTAAGCGCTTAGGATTCTCGACCTTTGTTATTATTCTACTATGCCCTTAAATTCATATTATTAACCCTTAAAGGGTCTTTTTTCTTGTTTTTTAGACATTAATCATGTTAAATCATCATAGGATTTATATGTGTAGCAAGCGTGGGATTCTACAACACCTACGATAACGAAGATAAATGCATATATACAATGAAACCATCATTAACACAGGACTATATTAGAATTTGTTTTGAAACTTATGGGTGGTTCACAGGACATTACGCTTATTATGACTGGATAAAAATAGAGCAATGCGCAATCGCAAATACAATACCAACAGCCAATGCAGGCGAAAATATTTCAATAACCAGTGAAACGGCCTCCACAACTATTATCCAGGGAACCGCTTCCGACGAAGACCCCGGTGATATACTACGATACCGCTGGATAAGTGGAGAAACGGCTTTAATAGACTGGACACCCGTTCCTTCAAATGGTTCATGCATTCTTGATCTAAGCACAGTATCACTTGGTATAGGCCAACACACCTTAACTCTTAAAGTAAATGACGGACAGAATCCTGTTACTGACGATATGATCCTGACTATTGAAAATTCAGCCACTACAGCTGCAGTTACCGGCGGCCCAGGGACGTATGAAATTTATTCAATTATCACTCTTTCAGGGGAAGCCTCAGATTTTGATGGTGATTTATTAACCTATAAATGGGCTGAAGGTGATTTAATTCTTTGTGAAGGTCAGATACAACCTCCTGCTGGTGGTGATCCTGTTCCGCTGTCTGACTGTATTATTGACAACCTTACTCTTGGTTCACATACAATTACCCTTAGTGTAAATGACGTAGTTAATGCCGAAGTAACAACAGATATAACTATAACCATAGTCGACCAGACAGCACCTACTCTTGCTCCTGTTGTTAATAAATCAATCTTATGGCCTCCGAATCATGATATGGTTGATATTGCGATAACTGCAAATGCTTCTGATAACAGCGGCAGCGTGACTGTGACTGCTGATATAGCAAGTAATGAACCGATTGAGGGTACCGGTGATGGTGATACCTCTCCTGACTGGATTGAACCTGTGATTGATAATGATGTTATCTCTTTTCAGTTAAGAGCTGAACGTTCCGGAACCGGGGATGGGCGTGTGTATACTATTGTTATAACTGCAACTGATGATTCGGGTAATACGAGTACAGCAGAGGTTGAGGTGATTGTGCCGCATAATAAAGGAAAGAAATAAAGAATATCAAAACTAATTTCAAAAAATGAGGTATAGATGAGTGCGCCAAGCAAAGCTAATATAATCAAGTTGGACAATCCAACCCTTGTAA
>CBDVBE010000465.1:0-4570 GCA_965372145.1 uncultured bacterium
TCATGCCAATCAGCGAAGAAATTCGCAGACAGATAAATAACAGAGTCTATGCATCCGACATCAGGAGTCAGGCTATCAAAGAAGGCCTGGTTTCACTTCGGGACAGTGCATTGTCAAAACTCACCGACGGCATTACCTCAATCGAAGAAGTAGTACGCGAGATATCTGTTATCTCGTAGTGCGCCCTGAATTATTTCTGCCCTTTTATAACCTGTTGTAATTCAGCAAGATACGTTTTTGTTTCATCGCGAGAGAATCGAGGTGATGCCGGGCCAGTATAAAAAAATCCCTTCCAAATTAAAGAAATCCTTTCACAAATAAGACTACCGTGGAATATCTGTTAATGCATATATAAGCGTTAGAGTACGTTACTCGCTGCGTATATATAAAAGTTTAACATTTTATGAAGACATAGTATAATAATTATGTAATCAAAAAGATAGTTGTAAAATTATAGTGCCGGATATGCATGAAATGTGCACTTAAGGACCACTCTGATGAAATATATACTGTCCATTGATCAGGGAACGACCGGAAGCAGGGCAGTGGTGTATGATAAAAATGGAAAAGAGATAGTAAGTACCTATCGGGAATTTCCGCAGTTTTTTCCGCAACCAGGTTGGGTAGAACATGATCCTGAGCAAATTTGGGAGAGTGTTAATACCTCCATACAGAAGGTTCTTAAAAAGGTAGCGAAAGGTTCAATTGCCGCCATCGGTATAACAAATCAGCGAGAGACCACGGTCATCTGGGACAGGGAGAGCGGCAAACCGGTGTATAACGCTATTGTTTGGCAGTGCCGGAGAACAGCTTCGCGGTGCGATGCGCTAAAGAAGCAAAAGGGAACAGGGGAATTCTTCAGAAAAACAACCGGTCTCCCGATTGACGCCTATTTTTCCGCCACTAAAATCGAATGGATTTTAACGCATGTCCCGCACGCCATGCAGAAAGCACGGGCGGGAAAACTTTTATTCGGCACGACCGACTCGTGGATCTTGTGGAAGTTGACCGGCGGGAAGGTTCATGCGACTGATTATACCAATGCCTCTCGGACAATGCTGTTTAATATTGAAAAGCGTGCCTGGGACAAACGGGCGCTCAGGATTTTCGGGGTGCCTGAAACCATGCTTCCTGAAGTAAAGAACTCGTCGGGTATGTTCGGTACGACCGTAAAGATACAGGCCCTGCCCGCAGGTATACCCATAGCCGGCATTGCCGGTGATCAGCAGGCGGCCCTTTTCGGCCAGACCTGTTTTGAACCGGGCACGATGAAAAACACCTATGGGACCGGGAGTTTTATTCTGCTGAATACCGGTAACAAACGACCGGTTTCAAAGCACGGGCTTATCAGTACCCTCGGCTGCGGTTCTTCGGGTGAAGCGGTATATGTTCTTGAAGGCGCTATCTTCGTTGCCGGCTCGGCGATTCAGTGGCTGCGCGACGGATTGAAGATTATAAAGTCCGCGAAACAGTCCGCGGAAATGGCTGAAGCTGTGGAGGATAATGCGGGAGTGTATTTTGTACCGGCACTTGTCGGTATGGGTGCTCCCTACTGGGATCCCTCCTGCCGTGGAAGTATCTTCGGTTTGACACGGGGGACTACCGGTAACCATCTGGTCAGGGCTGCGCTTGAGGCGATTTGTTACGAGACAAAAGATGTGATTAACGCCATGGAGAAAGACACCGGATTACTTAAAATAAAAGATTTAAAGATAGATGGAGGAGCTGCAGCTAATAACTTTCTTTGTCAGTTTCAGGCAGACATCCTTGGTATTGACATCATACGGCCGAAGGTTATTGAAAGTACCTCCCTTGGCGCTGCCTATCTGGCTGGGCTTGCCACAGGATACTGGAAAAGCGCGGACGAGATAAAAAAGTACTGGAAAAAAGATCGTGTATTTAAACCGGCCATGCCGGAAGCACAGGTGAAGAAACTGTATGCAGGCTGGCAGAACGCGGTGAAAAGGACTTTATCGCGATGAGTAAACCTGCGAAATTGTATGATGTTATCATAGTAGGTGCCGGGGTGGTCGGTACCTCAATTGCGAGAGAACTGTCCCGATACAAACTCAAAACAGCGATACTCGAGAAAGAGGAAGAGCTGGCCTTCAGTGTTTCAAAGTCAAACAGCGGCATCATTCATCCCGGAACACAAAACCCACCTGATTCTATAAAGGGAAAGTTGTGTGTGCAGGGAAACCTGCTGATGCGGCAGATAGCATGGGAGCTTGGTGTTGATTTTAAAGAGGTGGGCGAGCTTGTCGTTGCCTTTACTGAAGAAGATAAAAAACGTCTCTACCGGTTAAAAAAGGATGGTGACCTTCTTGGTGTTCCCAAGTTGCGTATTGTTGATAGAGACTGGCTGAGAAAGAACGAGCCGAACCTCACGACAGACGTTATCGCTGCTCTTTACGCACCCACTGCCGGAATTATCAGTCCCTATCGCCTCGCCTATGATCTGAGTGAAAACGCAGCCCGAAACGGTGTTGAGATATACACCAATACCAAAGTGGAACATATCGAAACACATAAGAGGCGCACCGCGATGCTGCGTAAAGACTACTTTGAGATAGCTACTTCACAGGGCACCTTTAAATCGAAGTACCTGATAAATGCAGCAGGCCTTTTCGCTGACGATATAGCACGTATGGTCGGTATTACCGATTTTACCATACGGCCGCGGAAGGGTGAGGAGTTTCTTCTTGATATGAAACTGGAATACCTGACGAACCATCTTATTTTTCCGTTACCCTCAAAGACATCGAAAGGTATACTGATTATTAAGACTGCGGATGGCAATCCCATGATCGGTCCCACCGCTGTAGATGTTGACGATAAGGAGGATCTGGCAACCACGGACGAGGGTTTTCAAAATGTGCTTTCCAGTGTTCAGCGGCTGGTGCCGTCCATTGACGGAAAAGATATCATCGCCTATTTTGCCGGATTGCGGCCTGTGGCGGGTAACGATTTTATCATCCGTCATGAAGATACCGTACCGGGTTTTGTCAATGTGGCGGGAATACAGTCTCCCGGTTTGACCGCATCGCCGGTTATCGCACTGTCGGTCTGCGATATTCTCGTGAAGAACGGCCTGGCTCTCAACAGAAAAAAAAGGTTTCACAACCACCGCAATCGGACAATACACCTGTTCTCGATACCGCTCTCTATCACAAAAAGCCTGATTAAAACCGACGTCTCCTATGGTGACATTGTGTGCCGGTGCGAAATGGTTTCTGTCAAGGAGGTGAAAGACGCCATAACGCGGGGGGCAAAGACACTTGACGGGATAAAGTTCAGGACGCGCGCGCAGACAGGGAGGTGCCACGGCAGTTTCTGCACGGCACGCCTGGTGAAAATACTGGCTGAAGAGACAGGAACACCGTTGCTGGATATTACCAAGCATGGTAAAGGGTCGGAGATAATCAAAGGAGTGCGAACAGGTGATTGATCGTGATTTAATCATAGTAGGAGGAGGGCCTGCGGGTATTGCAGCTGCACTTTCCGCTTATGAAAACGGTGTCAGGGACATCTTACTGCTTGAGCGGGATCAGTTTTTGGGCGGGATTCTGAACCAGTGTATTCATACCGGTTTTGGTATTGACTATTTCAAGGAGAATTTAACCGGGCCTGAATACGCCGATAGATTCATAAAAAAAATAATGGCAATACCGGAGATAGAAATCAATGTTAAATCATTTGTCGTTCGCTTAACAAAAAATAAAGTTGTTACCTGTATAAAACCCGGTGACTTACAAAAGGTGAGAGGCAGGACAATAATCATGGCGACGGGGTGTCGAGAGAAGACACGGGAGATGGTCCATATTGCGGGTACACGTCCTTCGGGAATATTTTCTGCCGGTCTTGCCCAGAAGCTTATTAATATAGATGGATTTTTACCGGGAAGAGAGGTGGTAATAATCGGCTCCGGTGATATCGGCCTGATAATGGCGCGGCGTTTTACCCTTGAAGGTGCGACAGTGAAAGCTATCATCGAGATACAGGAAAAGAGCCAGGGACTTATACGAAACATTGTCCAATGTGTAGAGGATTTCAATATTCCGATCTATTTCAGACATAAAGTTTCCAAAATTCATGGAAAAGATAGAGTTACAAAGGTGAGCGTTGTCAAGGTTGATGATGCTTTTAATGAGATTGCAGATACACAATTTGAAATCGATTGTGATACCGTGTTGATGTCCGTCGGGCTTATCCCGGAGAATGAGCTTATAGAGATGGCAGGTGTAGCATTAGATAAAAAAACAAATTCTCCTCTGTCTTCAGAGTTAAATAAAACATCTATACCAGGCATGTTTGTCTGTGGAAACTCTTTCAAGGTATATGACATTGTTGACAGTGTGTCGCGGGATAGCGCTTTGTGCGGTTCACTTGCGGCTGCATATTTAAGGAGAAAGCGTGGTTAAAAAATTAATATGCATAGAGTGCCCGGCCGGCTGCGCCCTGTCAGTTGAAATAAAGGGTTCCAGAGTCGTTTCCGGGTAGGGCCATAACAGTTGAAAGGGTGGATTATAAACCCCGAGGGAGGTAGAAAAACCCCAAAGAAATTTAAAAA
>CBDVBE010000466.1:0-4565 GCA_965372145.1 uncultured bacterium
TAACCTAAATTGAGCGATTGTTAGTATGGAATTGAATTTTTATAACCTCACCCCCCTGCAAAGCTTGAGCTTGCGCTCTGCAGCCTCTCCTACCAGAGAGGGGTGCAATAAGGTGGGTATATTATAATAGTAATTTACATTATATCAAACAGGTATTGATTTTATAAGGCCATATTTAATCACCAATAATTCTCCCCTCTCTGGTAGGAGAGGGGCCGGGGGTGAGGTTATAATATCAAAAGGCAATAAGAATCGCTCAATTTAGGTATAAATTACCTCGTAAGTATAATTTTTTTCGCCCCTAAATCCCCTGAAGGGGAGGTGTCGTAAGTTGATATTTTTGTTATTTGCCGGATCACTGTCTTTTAAAACACCCTGTAGACATATATTTTCTATTACAATATGGAAACGAGAGAGACCCTATACAATCAGCTTGTATCGTCATGCCCGGAGGTGGATTTCCAACTGATAAAGGAACACCTAGCCCGTGCAGGGGATGATTATTTTAACCGATTTTCTACTGATGAAATATGTGGGCATATCCGTGCATTATCAAAGCTTTTAGAGGATAGTCCTGTTGAAGTGTTATGCTCTATCAGCGAGAATAATACCATCTCCTGTACGGTTTTTTCATTTGATAAACCATTTGTTTTTTCCCTTATTACCGGCGTGCTTGCCTCCACCGGATTTAACATTCTTTCCGGTGAAGTATTCACCTGGTCAAAATCAAAACAGAAGACAACAAGGGCGTTTGTACAGAAAAGAGCAACCTTCAGATCGGTATCTGACAATCCGGTAAAGCGGCGTAAAATAGTAGATTATTTCGTTGGTACAATTCCTGAAAGTCTTGATTTCCAGCAATGGGAGCGGTTACTTACCGAGCGTTTTATTAAAATTTTTACCCGTGTCGAAAAGGGCGCTGAAGAGGACCTTACCATGGCCCGGCAGCAGGTGAACTACATGGTGGTACGGCGCCTGATGCTTGCAAAGACACAGAAGGAACCGTTTTTATTCCCCATGGAAATTGAAGCTGACCTTGCACACGAATCATGTACCCGTTTTCGTGTTCTCTCGCAGGACACCCCGTTTTTCCTTTACAGTCTGAGTAATGCACTTTCACTGCAGAACCTGTCTATCGAGCATGTCGATATTACCACGGTGAATAATAAGATTCAGGATACGATTGATATTACCGACCGTGCGGGAAATAAAATTGATACTGACGATACTATTGACCGTATAAAATTGTCCGTTCTGCTTACCAAGCAGTTTACCTATTTCCTGAGTAATTCACCTGATCCGTATTCGGCATTGATACGTTTTGAGCAGATTGTAAAGGATATCGTTGCATTCCCTGAAAAAGATCGATTTGTCCGGCATCTCTCGGAGCCTAAGATCCTTGAAGGGCTTGCCCGGCTCCTTGGAGCGAGTGATTACCTGTGGGAAGATTTTATCAGGCTTCAGTATGAGTCACTGGTACCGATGCTCGGCACGGAGGTTGAAGAGAAACAGTTCTGTGAACCTGCGGAAACAATTCCTGACCGCCTTGAGTCAGCCTGTTCCGGTATTACCGATTATGATTCATATAAAAAGGCTCTTAATGATTTTAAGGATAAAGAGATATACCTCATTGATTTAGATTATATCCTGCATAGTTCAATAACGTTTGATGAATTGGCCGGCCGGCTTACCCTGTTGGCTGAAGTAGTCGTTAAGAAAACATTTGACTATGCATTTTCATTTCTCGTTTCTCGATATGGGGAGCCAAAGACTGTCGGCGGGATACCTGCAAAATATGCTGTTTTGGGGCTTGGTAAGCTTGGCGGCGCGGCACTGGGATATGCATCCGATATTGAACTCCTTATAGTGTATAGTGACAATGGCCGGACTGTTGGTGACGAGTCAATTACCAATGCAGAATTTTTTGACCTTCTGGTAAAAAAGACTCAGGATATTATTCAGACAAAACGTGATGGTATTTTTGCTGTTGACCTGCAATTACGTCCCTATGGAAATGATGGCCCGCTCGCCTGTAGTCTGGAGAGTTTCTGCCGGTATTATATCAAAGATGGTCCAGCCCATTCATATGAGCGACTTGCTCTGGTTAGACTCCGGGCGTTTGGTGGTGATGTGGATTTGGGAGCCCGGATAGAGCGCCTTCGTGATGAATATATCTACACAACAAAAAGTATTAATCCACAGGAGATTCGTGCATTACGTGAAAAGCAGTTCCGCGAAAAAGTAAAGAACGGGCAGTCAAATGCCAAGTTCAGTCAGGGCGCCCTCGTTGACCTTGAATACGATGTGCAACTGTTACAGGTCATATATGGCAGTGACAATCCGCAACTGAGGATACCGCGGATACGCGAAGCTCTTGATATACTTGCTTCGATTGGGGTACTGGAGCCGGATGAGGGAATGCAACTGGTTGCAGCATATGATTTCCTGAGGATTCTTATTAACGGACTGCGCATGCTCAGGGGATCGGCTGAGGATCTTTTCCTGCCGCCGCAGGATTCTGATGAATTTGAACATTGTGCCAGGCGTATGGGGTATGCGGAAAAAACCGGCCTCACCGCATCACAACAGGTGCATACCGAATTTGAAATGCATACTGCCCGGATTCGCGCGTTCGTTGAACGTCATTTCGGCCGTGATTCGCTTCCAGGGCCTCCCGGGGGCAATATCGCCGATATAATTCTTTCGGAATCCATTTCACAGGATCCGGCAAATCGTATTCTTACTCAAGCAGGTTTTAAGAATCCGGCGAGGGCGCTGACAAATATAAAAAAAATGACCGCGACGGCTGAAACGAAGGATATTTTCAGCCACCTTGCCGTTCTTGCCATAGATATGCTGCGCCATAAACCTGATCCGGATATGGCAATCAATAACTGGCAGCGGTTGACTGAACGAATAACGGCACAAAAAGATCATTACAATGAATTACTCTCTCAGCCGATGCGCCTTGATATTCTTCTGAGTATATTCTCATCGAGTCAATGGCTCGCTGATATGCTGATCCTCAATCCTGACTTTTTTGACTGGGTGACAACACCGAAGATTCTTCACGGTGAACGGACACAAGCTGAAATAGAGAGCGAAATTCGCGGGATCGCCGTGTCATGCGAGTCGGATGATGAATGGCTGGATGCATTACGCCGTTTCAGGAAACGGGAAATACTCCGTATCGGGACGCGTGATATCTGTTGTAAGGTACCGATGCGAACCATTATGGCAGATCTCTCTGCACTCGCAGGTGCGGTAGTACAGGTAACCCTGGAAGAGGCATGGGAGCAGGTCGTTGCGGAACATGTTGTTTCAGAAGATGATATCGATGTCCTGTCGTCATCGTTCTGCATTATTGCATTTGGTAAACTTGGCGGCAATGAGCTGAATTACAGCTCTGATATTGATTTGCTTGGGATCTATGATGTGCCGGATGCTGAAGTAAGGTATGAACCTGCCATATTGAATAAAATGTATTCGCAACTGATGGAAAAATTGTGCAGCAATCTTTCTAACCATACAACCGAAGGGTATGCCTATCGTGTTGACATGCGGCTTCGTCCCTATGGACAGGCCGGCACCCTGGCATTATCAGTAAAAAAACTTTCCGAGTATTATCGAAAAACTGCAGCGCAATGGGAATTGCAGGCATTACTAAAGATGCGTCCCCTTGCAGGTAACCTGGTGATAGGCCGTAATTTCAGTTATGAGATCACGGAGTTACTTGCCGGAACGGTAGATGAGGCTGTTATTGTCAAGTCAATTGAACATATGCGTTCGTTAGCTGTTAAACAACTGCACCGCGCTCCGGTCAGGGGAATTGATGTTAAAAATGATCGCGGCGGTATTCGTGACATTGAATTTCTTGTCCAGGGTTTACAGTTGATTCATGCTTCAGCTAATCCGCAGTTGATTACCAGTAACACCCTGGATGCGTTATCGATCCTGGGGAAAACAGGTATTCTCCCATTTGAAGTCGTGCAAAAATTAGAGCAGTCCTACCTGTTTTTCAGGAGAATTGAACATTTTCTTCAATTGTTGGAAGATCGCCAGGTGCATATCCTGCCGCAGAGTAATGAAGAGAAAGAGGTGTTGGCCAAACGGGTATTAGGTTCACATACGCAATTACAGGAATTTGACAGGATGCTTACCGATGCTTTTAAAGAGGTGCATACCCTTTATTCTGAGTATTTACTCAGCAGGGCACAGAAGAAGTGAGGTTTCTGCTCTACACGAAAAACTTATTTAATTGGATAGTTACCATCAAAGCAGGCGGAACAGAAGTGCCTGTTTTTCTTTGATACCACAGAGAGCAACCCTTCTATTGAGAGATAGCCGAGTGAATCGACCCCGAGGTAATCCCTTATTTCTTCAATGTTTTTTTCAGAGGCAATAAAATTTTTAGTATCGGGTATATCAATACCATAAAAACAGGCGCATTTTATTGGTGGAGAAGAAATCCGCAAGTGTATTTCTTTTGGTTCTACCGCACGGATTAACCCAATGATTTTCTTCATGGTTGTCCCACGTACTATCGAATCATCGACGATTACAAT
>CBDVBE010000467.1:0-4563 GCA_965372145.1 uncultured bacterium
GGCGGCTTTGAGCAGTGGCTTAAAAATGAATATCCGGTTGATTATTAATAAAAGGTGGGAATTATGAATAAAAATTGGAAAGCATGGGTTGTACTTGGACTTCGTATCCTGTTCGGGGTTTTAATAATTCAGGCATCATTCGACAAACTCGGTAAACCGATTGATTTTGCGCAGATGGTCACCAATTATCGGATACCGTTCTTTTTAACGCCTGAGATATGCAGATGGGTGGGTATCTGGCTTCCTTATGTTGAAATATGTGTCGGGGTCTTTCTTATTCTGGGTATCTGGCTTGATGCGGCTCTTATAATAAATCTTATACTCATGGTGATATTCACCACCCTGGTTACCCAGGCATTCGCCCGTGGGCTTGATATCAGCTGCGGCTGTTTCGCAGTGGAAGAAGATGCCCCCAAAATAGGCATTGGAAAAATTATTGAAAATTTCGTTCTCTCCGCACTGAGCATCTGGTGTTTAATTATGGTCTTTAAAGATACTCAGCTACAAAAATCATTAACAATTTTCAATCTTCCCTTTATGAAAAAATAGGTTCAAAGGTTCAGGGGTTCAGAGGTTCACATTTTGCATTTTGCATTGTTAATTTTGCATTTTATATTGCTAACGGGTTCAATCCTTTTTCAGCACCGCTTCAATCTGCATATTGGTATTATCCGCGAGATCTACCATGAATGGTTTTATCTGTTTATGGAACCGTGATTCATAGACAACAATCTTCGGCTGTTCAAGATCCTCCATATTGTCTTCAACAACAGCGCCGTAACAGCCAATATAGCGTCCTGCGTCAGCGTTCATTATCCTTACTCTGGTTCCAACCGGAAAAATGGGGGTGATTTTCGAGAAATTTAAAACAATCTCCGAGTTCAGTTTATCTTCTGCACAGAGGAAAAGAATTTTCATTGCCTCTTTCCGGCTGATTTTATAGCCATAGGGTGAACGTCCCTCAACCAGGATATCAAATTTATCCGCCACTGCTACAATCTCTGCAAAGCGATGAATAAGCCCATGCCTGAACAGGCTTTTGGAAGGTGGGCGGTTCTCTCCCTTCAATCCTAAGGGATAACCCGAACCATCCTGGCACTCATGGTGCTGATACGACACTGATGAACTCGTCGCAGGAATAGCGGGATTCTGCGTGAGAATCATATACCCGTATTCGACATGGCGTTGGAATATTCGTAACTCATCACCCTCAAGCTTATTTCGTGAAACAACAATGTCGCGGGGTACTGCAATCAGGCCGATATCAGCATTTACCGCGCCGAGTGCCAGTTGTTTCAATTCTTCGTCTATAAAATTATACCGCTTGGCAAGACAGAGGGACATAATCGTTACTCTCAAGGCATGTTCGAATAAAAAAGAGGCCTTCTTCTCCAGTGATGCGAGATTGACAATAACGTCCGGATAGCTGAGCACCTTCTCAATAACATCATTCAAGGTGTCCACAAATCCTGAGCTTGTAATATATTCATTAATCTTCGTTTTATTATTCTCAATGAGCTCTATTACTTTCTCCTGGCTGTACTGTTTCATTTTAAACATCTGTCCCAGATTCTTCTCACTGGTGATCATACGTGAAGCGATTTCCCGCTGAATCTGTGTCGAAATAATCGATTGGGGATTAAGAAATTCCGTACCTTCAACTTCGATGTGGAGGCTGCCAATACCGAGCTTCTGCAATCGATAGATGTACTGATTGGTTAAAGAGGTTCCCGCAGTCAACATCAGCTCACCTGACGGCAGGATAATAGACTGGGCAAGGACCATACCCTCTACGACATTGTCAATATTGTATTGTACCATTTGTCTGATTTTAACGTTGGTAAGTAATTATATGTTCTAAGATTATTGTAACAACAAGGAAAAATGTTTGCAAGATGATTTTCCTGATTAATGAATTTACTTCAGCCCCGGCCGGGAGAGGATAATTTTCCCCCTGTTACAGAATAGGTTTATCCTGATAATATCTCCCCGAAAACCGTTATGAATCTCAGGATATTGTTCTCATGACGAGAACAACTTTTACGTCACTACAACCGATTTGTGATGTATGGGGAGAAGATACTATTTTATATTCATTACTGTATACGTGGAGGGCTAACAATCGATTTAAATAATTTCAACACCTTTTCCCCGATTATATCCTCCTATTCTTCCTTATATAGTGTACAGATAATTGAAGTAACTATTGAATTGTAGGCCTTAATTTTAATATTTTAATATTTTGAAATAAATTTTAAGTATTTATAAAATTATTACGTTTTTCACAATATTTCACCATTCATTATACGTAAGGTGTAAAAAGTGTACAAAATTTTCTCTATTTCTTTATTACTGGCACTTATTTCATTCTCCTACTTTGGCTGCATTAAAAAAATTGAAGAACCTGATGATCTGTCAATGTATCCGGCGTCGTGCAACGAGTGCCATACCTTTCCGGGCTCCGACTATTGCCGCAACGATACCTTGACGATTAATGGAAACGCAGTAACTTCATGCGCACTCTGCCATATGGGAGCAATCGTTCCCGATAGTACGGTCACCGATATTCAAGTAGATACGCTTGATACAACAATAACGTTCTATCATGATCGCATGGTTACCTTTCATGACAAGGTGTATCCTGCAACCGGTTCACTCCATGGTAATGATTCCGTTGATTTTAATCCCGGTCAGTGTACCAAATGCCACGGGTATCCGCCTGATATCGGCACCCACAGACACCATGTTATTGACAAAAAGAAAGAATGTTCTGATTGTCACCTGTTTTCTATTCAGTGCAGCACCTACATCCTAGCAAATAAAACTATTTATGATCCAAAAGAACAAAAAGGACTGGGAACCGCCTCGGTGTTTGTCCTGAATTCTGAAAAACATTTAAATGGGTTCTCCGGTGACATTACTTTCAGGCAAAAAGTGCAGAATGCGGATGAACCGGGCTATGACACATTATTTCTATGGGATCCTAAACAAAGGACCTGCTCGAATGTGGCGTGCCATAGGCCTATCCCTGATATACAGCACTATCTAAAAGAACTCTGGAAAGAGGTTAAATAAATGAAATTGGTACTAACAATACTGCAACAGCTTTTTATTGCGTCGATTTTCATTTTGTGTTTTTCAGGTTGCTTTGCAATCGATCAATGGCAGCGTCAATATCTCGGCGACTCTATTATGAACTTTGATTACGATCCTGAAGAGAGCAACCTCAACGAGCATATATATCCCAGACGTGAAGGCAGTTCCGGTGGGTTGAGCGGTGCCGGAGGCGGCTGCGGATGTTAAGACAAATCACTTGTATATGCCTGGTATGTGTGGTCTGTATACAGTTCGGTTTCAGTAGTGATGTTGACCATGTCTCCTACAAATTCCAGTATTATGATGACAACAACGATGTCAATGTTATAACAAATACCACCACCATCAGCAAAGGTTTTGGTGAGCATGTTCGCCTCAACCTTTCGTATCTTGTCGATGGCATTACCGGCGCATCACGAAACGACGACCGGGGATTACTTGACACCCTCGATGGAATAACCGCGGCATCTGAAACTAAAGAGCATCGCCACGAAGTCAAAGGCGGACTTACCTTCATGTTTGACTGGCTGCGTCTGTTCAACAGGGAAAAAGAGACCGAGGATCCGATGTTTATCACTGTTACCGGGATAAACAGCCAGGAGACTGACTACACCTCACGGACAATTTCCGGCGCTATCAGCCAGGACCTGTTCCAGCGTAATACCACAATCGGCGCTTCATATACGAAAAGTTTCGATAATTTCGATCCGGCGCCGCGTTTCGATAATGCACTCATCGCAAATGAAGGGTATACCTATTTCGGGGATGAAAAAAATGATCGCGGTAATAGGCAAACCGATCGATTGACTGTCAGTGTGGCGCAGGGAATTACTCTCACTACACTTTTATCGGTAATATGGGGCTATACCTCCGATCGTGGATACCTGGCACGCCCCTATTATGTGTACCTCATTGAAACAGATTCAGGCACTTTTTTTTATCATGAAAATCTCCCTTCAAAACGGCAAAGTATGACCTTTACCGGCAGGCTCAGACAATATATACCCACCAACCACGGCACTTCGATTCATCTTGATTACCGGTTATATTTCGACTCCTGGGATTTGTTAAGTCATACTATAGCATTCAAAGCCTACTACCGCTTTGCCGAACGTTTTATAGTAGCGCCATCCTACCGGTTATACTCACAGAACTCGGCCACTTTTTATAAGGACGAATATACGGAAAGTGATTTACCATGCTATCTTACAACCGATTTTAAATATCGCGAATGCATGACCCATACTGTCGGATTGAAGTTTATTTATGAAGTCAAAGACTTTTTCAAACCCGATGATGCACCGATTTTAAGCCTTTTTCCAATAAATATTGATGTTTCAGCGAATTATATGATAAGGACCGGTACTGATGATCCCGAGGTAATTTACAGCCATTACAATTACTGGTCAGACAGTTACCAGAATTTCTGGATTCAGGCAGGTGTGACCTTTGCTTTTTAAGAATAGA
>CBDVBE010000468.1:0-4561 GCA_965372145.1 uncultured bacterium
ATTGGAGTAATCATGCTTATGAAGGTTTTCAACAAAGGTCAGGTAGTTATCCCTGCTGGAGTACGTAAAACTCTTGGAATTAATGTAGGAGATTTATTGGATGTATCAATTGATGAAAGCAATCATAAAATTGAAATGAAACCACATACAACTTCAATTGCAGAATCATTAGCCGGTTCATTATCTCGATTTAAACGAAATAAGAAATTTCCCTCAAAGAAAGAAATGCATGAATTTTTAAGAAAAGGTATGAGCAATGATTTCACCAATGATTGATACCAATGTTATAATCCGATACCTGATTGAAGAACCAACTTCAATAGACAAAAAATCCAAAGGTGTTTTCCTCTTTTTTACAAAATTAGAAATTGGTGAGAAAAAAGCTTTTATTCCGGATATTGTCGTATTTCAAGCATATTTTGTTTTAACAAGTTTTTATAAGGTACCGAAAAATTTATCTGCTGAAAAACTGTTAAAAATTTTATCGTTTAAAGGGTTGGTCAGTTCTAATAAAAAGGTTATGCTGAATTGTCTTTCTATAGTGCTTCACGATAAAATTGATATAGTTGATGCATATATTATTGCTTTTTCCAAAGAAAATGGATTAACTGGTGTGTTTTCATTTGATACTGATTTGAAAAAAGGTGGATTAGCTTTGTTAAAAGTCGATTAACGCAATATATTAATTTTAATAATTCACTGCCATTAAATTGTCCGTTTCCCCAATTACACTTAGCTCTGTTTTAATATTAATATATTTCCAGCACAATAAAATCATCTATAACCCGATTAATTCATAAACTTCTGAAAAATGTGGTATATCCCTCGACTGAAAACATACTGCACTGCAGTATTCAGTGCTCGGGATGACGATTATAGCTCTTTAAAATGTCATGCTGAGCGAGCCTGTCCTGAGCCCTTCGTCAAGCTCAGGATAAACTACAGCCGAAGGGAAGCATGTTACCATATTTCAATGAATTGCAGCTTAACCAAGTAAATTTATGAATTAATCAGGATAAATCTTATGTAATCAAAGTTAAATGTAAACCCACTTGAAAGCAAGACAACCTGATTCCTTATTCTCTATCATGATATACGATCATCCTATGCGCATCAAATTAAGCGCTTAAAACCGATGATAGTGCCATTAAATGCAACAAAAATCAGCTTTATTCTCAAATTATTGTTACATTATTATAAATGGGGCATTATGGTGGGGTAATGCATTCCTAAGCTTTTTAATTTCTAGAGAGGGAGAGGGAGTTATGAAATGCATTATTGCATCATCTGTTCTTATTGTCTCCATCTTTTTTTCATCCATCGCACAAATAACCGTTAACCTTCCATTACAAGACACTCCTGTCGAAAGAATCCTCGAATCCGCTGAATATAGCGAACGTAGTGTTTTTGGTGAGCCTGGCGAGCCATCATTACCGGTCTACGTATGTTCAGTATTACTCCCGCCAAATACTGATTTAAAGACTCTCACCTTTTCAATAGAGGGTCTGAAAGAATCAAAACTTGTGGGTTTATACGACATTAAACCAATATTGCCGCCAACCACAGTAACCGGCCTGGTTGCATGGCCCAACGAGAGAAATATTGTAGACGGGCGTGATGTGACTGTGTATACTCAGGATGCGGTATACCCGCAAAACCATATTAAAGTGATTCAAACAGGGCAATTAAATTGTTTTAAACTGGTAACCGTGAAAGTATCTACATTCAGATATAATCCAATAACAAAAACACTGTATCAGGTACAAAAAGGAGCACTGAAAATTGATTATAAGATTGATCCGAAATATCGGGCTCCATTTATTAAAATTCCAGTCAGTGTTCAGAATCGATTAAAAAGAAAAGTTGTTAATTACAATGAATTTTTCGGTTCCTATGCACCTAATTGCAGAATTATCCAGAATGATGTCCTGGCAATTATTACAACAAATAACATTAAAGGCCAGCTATCTTCTTTCGACGCCTTTGTAGCAGCTAAAGAAACCATGGGAATTGAAGTCATCGTTGCAACTGAAGATGAATGGGGAGGCGGAACAGGTTCAACCGGTTCCGCAAATATTCGCACGTGGCTCCAGGACAATTATCAGTCACAGGGTATAAATTATTGTTTTCTTATCGGCGATCCGAGTAATACCAGTGGTGATGTTCCAATGGCATGGTTTACCGGATATTCTCCGTGGGCAGGCCACGAAGATTGTCCTGCGGACTGGCACTATGCACAGTTAACCGGAGATTATAAAAGCGATAAAACCTGTGAACTCAGTGTCGGAAGATTCCCTATCTTTTCTGGTGATTATTCAGGGACTGATAAAATAATGCAGAAAACAATCAATTACGGAAATTCTTCACCGGAAGATGCGAAATGGCGTTTTAATGCACTTTTGGGCGGTCCGGGATACGATGCATCAAGCACGTCGTGGAAAGCAATGAATCCGGCATATCATGACTGGATTGAACCGGATCCTGAATGGGAAGCTTTCAGATGTTATAGCAGTATGTATGCAACCCCGCAGGAAGCTGATCTTGTTTCAAGTAATATAGCACCAACCTGGGCTGAGGGTACCTATGGTATCGTTGACTGGGCTGCTCACGGATCTCCTACAAGCGCGCAGGGAGCTATGAGTGCAAGTAGCACCGCCTCTGTCGGAAATGATTATCCATCATTCGCTCTTTGCGGAAGCTGCTCAAATGCGGCCATTACAACATCAGGCAACCTTACTTACTCCATTTTAAAAAATTGCGGTGTAGGGGGCCTCGGCGGCACTGATTATACCATGGTCGGTGATGATATGGTCTGGTGCAGATACTACATCAAATACCTTGTACCAGAAAAAATGACAATGGGTCAGACCATGACAGAACTTCTGGAAAACCACTCAAGCGGATGGTATAACCGGGGACCCTATGTACTGTATGGTGATCCGACAATCGGTTGTTACTCCTTCAATAGCGAACCTTTTATTGGTGTGTTAAATCCCAATGGTGGAGAAGAAATTGAACAGTATACAACCCATGTTATTAAATGGTCGGACAATATCCTCGGTAAAGTTAAAATTGAATTATTTAAAGGTGGAACATTACTGGAAGTTCTTGCAGAAGAGGCTGAGAGTAACGGTTCATTGGAATGGGAAGTTACCGGAGATTACGAAATTGCTGATGATTATAAAATTCGTATAACCAGCATCGACAGCAATGCATTAACAAGTGAGAGCAAGGATCCGTTCAGTGTAGTTCCGGAATTTATTATTGGCACGTTTCCCTACTTTAAAAATCTTGATGACCTGACATCCGGAGGTGCTATTCTTCCTGAGAAATGGATGCAGCAATCGGATGATGATTTGGACTGGACCGTATTAAGCGGCCCGACGCCGTCTAAAACCGGTAGCGACCCTGATAAAACCGGGCCTGATGCGGATCATACCACCCAATCCGATGGGAATTATCTCTATGTTGAAGCCTCGAGTAATGAAAACAAAAAGGCAGTGGCCGTTTCTCCTAAATTCAATTTAAAGGACGCTAATGAGCCGAAATTGTCCTTCTGGGCACATATGTTCAGCGCTGATAATACCATGGGCACACTTTCCCTCGATATCTGCGTTGACGGTACCTGGAAAAACGATGTGCTTTCACTCACCGATGATCATGGTGATGAATGGTTCCTCGTGGAACAGAAACTTGATGACTACAAAGGGGATCGGGTACTTTTCCGGCTGAATGGGGTCACCGGTTCAAGCTGGTGCAGCGATATATGTATCGATGATTTCAAGGTTGAGACAAAGGGTAATAGTATACTATCGACGTTGGCAAACGTTGCAGACTTTGGATTGCGGTATACTAATTCACGAATAGTATATCAGGTACCGGTACACGCAAGTGGTAAAAAAATGACCGTAAAATTGTTTAATGTACAGGGCAAACTGGTGCGTACCCTAGTTAATGGTAAAGTGAGTGCCGGCCGTTACAATGTTCCGTTGGCAAAAGAAAATCTTGCGGCAGCATTGTATCTCTGCCAGATTAAGACTGAGGGATTTACTAAGACGATAAATGTTATAGTTCAGAAATAAAAAAGACGATAACTTTGTAGTAGTTAAATAAATACACAGATATGTTATGTACGAGTAAAGGGAGATAGGAGGTCCTGTCTCCCTTTTTATCGTCCTTCATACGGCTTATAGGTAAATCCAAAATCTTCGTAATTCATGCCATGAAATTGTATATTATCAATTAAAACAGTTAACGTGTCATCTGCATCTATACCATAACTCTGCGCTGATTGAAAGTCGATGGAGAATACCTTCTTCTTGCCATCATTCCAGGTTAAACCATCCTCTTCTGCGGGAGAGTAGGCTGCCGGCTTGAGATCTTTCACCCAGATAGTGTGCTGTTTCCAATCCGGTGTTAAAGTAAAATCACAGCAAAAGTGTCCCCAGTTATCGCCTTCAGGATACCAATTCAAAACAGTGTCGGTGATCATTTTCAGCGACATCTAACCTTCGCCCTTCGCCATAAATGTTACAGCTTGCAGTTTACTCAGGTCAAAGTA
>CBDVBE010000469.1:0-4542 GCA_965372145.1 uncultured bacterium
TGAACCTTGAACCCTTGAACCCTTGAACCATGAACCCTGAGCCCTGAACCTTGAACCATGAACCTTGAACCTTGAACCCTTGAACCCTTGAACCCGTGAACGGTTACCAATATATATCCAAAACATCCTTCTCCTATTATAGTATTGTGTATAGCAAAGTTAAATAAAAATACATATTTTCTTTGTAAATTTATTGCTTCAAATGATCCCAGCCATTTTTTTCAATTACTATAGACCGGCCATTAAAATCAATTAAGGAAACTTCATTCTGCTTATCTGTTACTGATCCAATGTTATAAAGTCGGATTCCTTTTTCAATAAAAGAAGAATCAAACTCTTCAGAAGCAGTAAAAAGCAGCTCATAATCTTCACCGCCATATAAAAACCACTCATACCAGGGTATTTGCAGTGTTTCAGAAAGTTTCTCAATTGCAGGGATAGTACATACCTTCGGAGGATTAAGCAGCATTCCTACCTTGTTTTCATGGCAAAGTGTGTAACACTCCTTGGAGATACCATCAGAAAGGTCAATTACCGCATGCACATCCTTGTTATCTGCCAGTTGCAAGCCGAGATCAATTCGAGCCTGCGGTGAGATATGGGCCTCGACCAGATCGCGATATTCTTCCGGATATCTTTCACGTCCCCATTTCTTCAGCACCGCAAGTCCTGCAGCACTTCTTCCGGGTATTCCACTCACCCAGATATCATCACCTGCCAGAGCACCCGTTCTCATTAAAATCCTTGCCTGAGACTCTTTTCTTCCTACCAGGCTCACTGCAATCATCCAGCACGGTCCTTTTGATAAATCACCGCCTATTATAGGAAATTTCCACTGTATACACGCTTTATTAAAACCTTTGTATAACATCGTTATGTTCTTTTCAATATTCTCACTGTTTTCAGGGAAACCAACCTGTATAAGGGCTGAATCAGGTACCGTACCCATAGCGGCACAATCGCTTATATTAGCCACCAGAGCCTTATACCCTACCTCCTCAAGGCTCATATATTCAAGTGAAAAATGGACATTCTCGATTAGTGTATCACCGGTGAGAGCAAGCTGCTCGTTTGTATCACATGACCGAATTGCTGCATCATCACCAATACCCAGTATATAGCGGTCATCGGGTGAAAAATTGCAATATTTCTTTATTTCTTCAAGAAAACGATACTCATCTGATGGAAATTCAGGGGAATTCATAGTTATTTTATCGCTTATACTGAAAATTTACATATATTTAAACATTCTTATCAATTTTTGTATACATTTATAAACATATTATATAAAAATAGTCAATATTACTATAATAAATTAACTACTAGATAATACAATTTACTTAAAAAGTGAAAAAAATCAATAATCATGCAACTTTATGACGGAAAAAATTGTCCCTGTCCTTCAGATTGCATTCGCCGCACTAATTGTAAAGAGTGCATCAAATTTCACCATGGACGCAATGAACAGACCTACTGCGAATTTTTACAAAGCAAAGAGGAACAGACTCCTGAAACGCCGGAAAATGCACTTCCTGAAGGTAAAGAGCTCCGCCTGCTTGATTATGCCCCCTGTGCCGGGTGAGCAGGTAAACTCAAACCAGCCAGGTTGGCAGGAATTATACATAACTTACCTAAAATAGAATGTGCGAATCTCATTGAGGACATGGAAACCTTCGACGATGCAGGCGTATATAAAATTTCCGATGATTTAGCCATGGTACAGACGGTCGATTTTTTCTTCCCGGTGGTTAACGATCCGCGTGACTTCGGCAGAATTGCTGCCGCGAACAGCCTTTCTGATATCTGGGCCATGGGCGCACAGGCAATCACGGCTATGAATGTACTGGCCTATCCTGCGGGCAAAATACCGGTTGAGGCAGTTGAAGAACTACTTATCGGCGGGAGTGAAAAACTTACTGAAGCCGGGGTGGTATTAGTCGGCGGCCATACCCTTGAACAGGAAACCTTCGTCTATGGTATGAGTGTCACCGGCACCGTGCACCCTGATGCCGTGGTATCAAATACGCACGCCCGGATAGGCGATCTGCTCATTCTGACGAAACCGTTGGGCACCGGAGTTATGTCCAGTGCGGTAGAAGAAGACGGATTAAATGATATACAGTATAAAGATTTTATTGATACCATGGCTCGTCTGAATAAATATGCCTCTGAAGCCCTGCTTCAATTTGATATCAGTGCCCTCACTGATGTAACCGGTTTCGGCTTACTCGGCCACGCATTACCGTTTGCAAAGAATTCCAATGTCAAACTGTCTTTTGACAGTGAAAAAGTGCCTTTTTTTGATGATTTGTTTGATCTGATGGAGAAATACAATCCCAAAGGTGTGTGTAAAACGGTTGAATACATCGAAGAGTTCACCTATGTCGAAAAAAATACTGATGACAGAAAGGTGAAGATTTTTTCTGAGGCACAAACCTCCGGAGGACTTCTTGCAGCTATAAAACCGAAACATGCGCAAAAAGCAATTAACGCACTGCATGAAGCTGGTGATACAGTATCAACAATCATTGGAGAGGTTTGCAAACGGGATTCTGATGACGATTATTTTCTGCATGTGAAATAGGTATGTAACGTCCTTTGAGGAATTATCAGGGTGAGTGGTAGCAATCTCCTTTAACCGTGTTTTTATAAAGATACGGAAGATTACTTATTACAATTCATCCATAATTTTCCTGATTGCCGGTGTGATCGCCGGAAAAACGGTTTGTATCGTATTCCGGACAAGCTCGTATTTTATCCCGAAATATGAATGAATAAGCTTGTCGCGCATACCGGCCATTTTTTTCCTTATTTCCGGTAGGTTAGAATGCCCATGCTTTAAAAAAATAATACTCCGTAATGATTATTGATCGCAAAAAAACACATTGTTACTGCATAAGCAAAACAGAGTAACAATGCGGGGCAATATTTTCACAGGAACGGATGCCTTGCTATGTCCGCCTTCATTTCGACCGCAAGGACAAAGCACCTGCCCGCAGAGTCTCCAACGGATGACGTAAAGCCTTTGCTGTTTCACGGAGCCCTCCGGGTTTCTCAAAAAACAGATACCAGAAATAGCTCACCACAATGATTACCGGAATCTCGACGAGCGGTATGGTAAGTGAAGATGGGAGAGGGATCGTCTCCACGATTAACGGAATCAGCATTCGGGCAAGCGGAGCATGAAGCAGGTATAGTGAATAAGAAAACGACCCGATAAAAACCAACGGCCTGAACACTCTTGCTTTACCCAGGACGTCATCAATCGGCAGGAGGAACCAGAAAAAAACAGCCACTGTCAGGCAGAATAGGGTATCCGAGAAATACCAACGTAACAGAGCGGCAGACAGAGCCATATATAAAAAGAGCAGCAGTGCATGTAAACTTCGATTCTTGCGCAGGAATGCCAGAAACATGTGTGTCCTTCCCGCAGCGAAATGCAAAAAAGCCCCGGCACCAAAAGGAAACCAGAACGGAAGGAAAAGGCCGATGGGAACCGCTTCCTTCACATTTGGAATCAAACATACGATCGAAAGCACTGTTACCGCAAGTATTGCCTTGTAGTAGTGTCTGGGAAACAAGAATAGTATTAACACGACAACAGCATAACACTGAATAAGAATCGAAACATACCAAATCGGCGTGTTTATGTTATAGTATACTTCCCACACAGCCCAGGTACGCGCCCAAAATACCTTTGACAGGGTTACGATCTTGAACCAGTCAACGAGCGAGACACTGTAGATATGATTGCTCAGAAGTTTTACCGGGGCGCGACCTATCGCAAGGGCTCCGAGATGCCCGAGTACAGGAAAAATAAGGACGAGAAATACAAGGCTGAACCAGTGGGGAAGGTATATTCTCAAAAACCGCTTTTTGAGAAATGTATAGACAGAATTTTTCCGGTAAATAGTACTGCAAGCCAGGGCCGAAATGCAGAAGCCGCTTATTATGAAAAAAATCTGGATTCCGTGCCTACCAAAATAGAAAACCTGGTTGAGGAATCGCCAATATTGCCCCTTCTGCAGGTGGTAAAACACTATCCACAGGGCAGTAAGCCCTCGAAAAATATCCAGGCTCTGAAAGCGGCTTACTGTATCAAGGCGGCGGGACATGTCGTGAATTAATTGCGAAGCCATATCTTGATACTCCGATACTCTCGGTGAAATCCCATGGGAAAATTACTGCCGGTTAATACTGCTAAGGTTTAAATATAAATTTACCGGATTCTGTGATTTGAATATTTCGGAGATCAACTGTGGTTTATTCAGCAGGGATTGAGCTCTCAAGGACAATAGTCCCGGGAGGGGTGCCTATGCCTCCCCTTCAGAAGCACTGCCATGGGTAGAACGAGCTATAATGCAGGAATAGCACACATGAAATCCTTCATGATTAAGAAAAAACGGATTGTTTTTATTATTCCGGTACATTTTGTGCAATTCGGAAAGAGATACATTAACTAGATGAAATTTTTTATATTAATACTATGAGGTAATTGCAAAAGTCCGATTTGGGATCCCTAAATCCCTTAATAAGGGACTT
>CBDVBE010000470.1:0-4516 GCA_965372145.1 uncultured bacterium
AAAGATCGCAGCGGCTATTTCGAAGTCCTGCCTGAAAAGATTGTTACTACTAATAGTGGGTGTGAAAAGGGCTATTATTTTTATACGAATCTCAAAAAAAAATATGAGCCACTTGGAACGGCCTGGGGAGATTCTGCTATTGATATAGCACACCGGCGGCTGCGGAGTTGGGGGATAAATACAATAGGCTCATGGTCGGATTATTCCATTTATTACCTGCATGAGCGAAAAACGCCGTATGTTGTTAAAATTGAATCGATTATACCCCACCATGTGAATCAGGAGGTGCTGGATTCGCCGCAGTGGCAGAATCTTGAGGATTCATTGCGTGCTCAACTGGGAAGGCAGAAAGCGACAACCGGAAGCGACCCTTGGTGTATCGGCTATTTTATCGATAATGAGATGACTTGGGCTACGGTGTTTGATTCCGCAAAGCTGGCTCAGGCAGTGAACTACTATTTTGCAGCTTGCAGCAATGCAATGAAAGATTCTGTTCCGGAAAAACTCTTTCTGGGAAACCGCAAGCACTACTTTACCCCGGATTTCATGTCGATGCAGGAAATCTATGCTGCTGCCAAGTACTGTGATGTGATCAGTTTGAACAGGTACTCGTTCACCATGAGAGATCTACCGGTTCTTGAATCGATAGACCCGATGTTGGATAAACCTATTGTTATTGGTGAATTTCATTTTGGGGCACTGGATCGGGGTCTGCCTCAGGGAGGACTGCGCAAAGCGAAGGACCAGAATCAGCGTGCACGAGCGTACCGGCAGTATGTTCAGGATGCTCTTGAGCATCCCAACCTTGTCGGGGTGCACTGGTTTCAGTATGTGGATCAGCCATACACCGCCCGTGGTTTAAGTGATGACGGTGAAAATTACCAGGTTGGATTTGTTGATGTATGTGATAAGCCCTATCCGGAGCTGATAGATATATGCCGTGAAGTGAACTACACCATGTATGAGTACCGGTTGAACAGTACCGGCAGTATTGAAAAGGGTACATTCTCTCCGAAGAAAAAAGTCTGTCCGATCGATTTTTTTGTTGGTAAAGGTCAAAAGAGTGTTCTTTTCAGGGTGAACAGTTCGAGAGACGGAAAAGCATCGCTGAAAGTTTTTAATATCCTTGGCAGGGAAGTCTGGAAGGTAAATAAACAGAAAATTGCTAAAGGGTCACATGCTTTTGCATGGAAATATTCGGCTGCTTCCGGGATGTATATTGCGGTGGTAGAGTTTGAGAAGGTAAAACTTGTGAGAACGTTTTGTATTATGAAAAGGTGATTTGGACAGCTTAATAGTAATAATTATTAATAAAATTATCTGTATGATAAATATAACAGAGGTGTCAGATTTTTCTTACAGGCAATAAAGTATTTAATGCTTCACCCTCCATTCTTTATTTATTTTCCCTATTAATAAAGTGGCATATGTTTTGCTCTTACTTTTGTTAAACATAGATTTACATGTAACTGTTTTATTTTCTGGGAGGAATACATGAACAAAGTTCAGAGATCCAGACCCCATTTGATAAATCAACAAGTTACAGGACTTGCCCCGAAAAGTACTCTGTCGTAATGTTGTCGCAATAATATTTCATCAGAAATATAACTGCCTTAAAAACAATCAGTTAAGAGGGCGTGTCGTTTCACCTTGATGTGTGCCAGAAATTTTTGCGACATATAACTTTGTGGCGAATCTGGATCTCTGAATTTTTAATTTGCGTGACATAGTTTATTTTTACATGTGTGATGCGTTCTTGTAAATAAAATGCGGATTATTGTACCGGTATTTTTTTTAATATGATATATTTATAAGTAGAGAACTTAAAATTTTTTTCTGTTATATTTTTTTAAACAGCGTGTTATATACTATGGAGAATTATATGATTCCAAAAGAATACACATGGTTTCTTTCACATCCAGAGATTGAGACTGAATATGCAGGGGAGTATATTGCTATCAGTAATGAAAGAATTGTTGCCCATGGTAAAGATTTTAAAACCGTACTGAAGGAAGCTGAAAATCAGGGCGTTAATCCTTACATCCATAAGGTACCTGATAAAGAAAAAGCCCTTGTGGTATGATTGAATTTTCATTACAGAAAAAAACTCTTACTGGAATTGGAACCATTTCCGAACCATTGATCCCGGTTACCATTATCGGTCCTTCACGAAGCGTTGATCTTTTCATGTTGCTTGACTCAGGCGCTGATATTTCACTGTTACCATATTCCGTTGGCGAAATTATCGGGTTGCCTCCTTCAATGGAAAAGCGAAGAGAAATCTGTGGTATTGGTGAAGGCAGCGTTCCCTATATTTTAAGTACGGTAACGCTGGAAATCGGTGATTACACGGTTCCCTTACGAATTGGTTGGGTAATGATTGAGGAAGTACCGCTTATCATTAATTTAAAAGGGGTAAGCGTTTTTGTAAATAAAATGCGGATTATTATATCGGTATTTATTTAAATATGATATATTTATTTATAAAGTAGCTAATAAACAGAAGGGAACTCTGATTATGTATTCCAACGAAAGAATTTCATGTAATCCGGAAGTTCTACTAGGGAAACCGATTATCAAAGGTACGAGGATTACAGTTGAGCTTATCCTGAAAAAGCTTGCAGAGGGTATGACCAACGAGGAATTGCTTGAAGCGTATCCCCATTTGGAACGTGAGGATATTCTCGCTGCAATTTCATATTCCGCAGAAGTCATTTCGAGGGAGGAAATGATTGTATCCTGAGTTGCTTGCTGACGAAAACATCGATTGCCGGATAATCCAAAGCCTAAGACAGGCAGGATTTGTAGTGATTTCGGTTCGGGAAGATTACCGAGGTTTGCACGACAGGAAAATCCTGGAAATTGCGAAGGAGAAAGGTCTGATAATAATAACCGAAGACAAGGATTTTGGAGAACTGATTTACTCCTATAAAGCAGTTAACGTAGGAGTTATTTTTCTCCGATATCACTCATCTGTGAGGAAGGCAATCGTCACTAGTTTACTAAGTGTCATTCGGCAGCATGGGCCGGCGTTGAGTAATAAATTTTCTGTTATTACGCCGAAGAAAATTCGGATACGTGATTTCTGATCTTTATGTCATCCTGATGAGGTTTTATATACGCATCGCTTTAATCGACGACATCCGCATTTACAGCCGTGTCCTTACCGAGGCTGAAATTCTCCAACTCTTTCACGAAGGCGGCTGGCAGGGCAAACAACTTTCTGCAATGTGATTTATATAATTTATCCCGTTGATTAATAATCCACGGGATGAATTGATAGCCATGATTTTATAAGAAGGTTTGGTGATAGATAAAAGGTATCGAGTTTAAATATGTTATGCATTCTTGTAAATAAAAGTTAAATTATTGTACCTGTATTTGTTTTTATATGATATATTTATGGAATGAGGCATTGTATTTTTTTAAAAATGCTTGAAATAAAGTAACGTTCATTTAATGGGAGGATATATGTTAGCAATAAAGGCTGAATATGATGGTAAAAATGTTATTCTTCCAGATTATGATATGAATATGAAACCGGGGCCTGTTATTGTTGTTTTTGAAGAAAAATATAGTAATAACGACCCAGAAAATGATTGGGTGAAGTTACAGGAAGAAAAATTCTCAGAAGTTTGGGATAATGATGAGGACGCTGTGTATGACAACTTCGTGGTGACTGGTCAGCCATAGATGCGGTAATACCAGTCTCTATTAGTGTGGTCTCGCTTTATTTCGAAATGACCGTCCGGGTTAGTTTTCAGCCAGACACTAATTATATTACTATAAGACAAAATATATTTTAGATAGGTAATACATATTTTAAATGGAAGCGGTAAAACAGGTTTTAAAAGTTCCTAAAAATCATGAAGTGAAAATAAAAATACCGGATTATATTCCGGAAGATACGCCCGCTGAAATCATTATCATTGTTAATAATGAAGATACTGATCGTTTAAAAAAACTAGTTCTTTTAAAGGAAGCTGTAAAAAATCATTTATTTATGGAAGATTTTAATAATACTGATATTGAAGAATGGGGATAAATGTGCGTGTATATCGCTGGAATATATTTCTTGCTGATTTGGATCCTGTTATTGGATCTGAACAAGGTAAAACAAGACCTGTAATGGTTATTAGCGATGATGAAATTAACGGTATCTTGCCTGTTGTTAACATTCTACCTTTGACATCAAGGAAAGATATTTATCGCTATTTTCTATAGATGTAAAATTTACTCATTATACTTAACCGTATTTTAGCTGAATCATAAATCCTCCAGCTATTTCACTGTGCAACGTATAATGTTATTTAACAACCAATGTATCTCTCAACTGAACAGTTCTGCTTCCATCCTGCACAAGAGTCATTTCAATAAAGTAGACGCCCTTCGCTGCTTCACAATCCCAATACACGTTGCTGCTTCCTTTTACTATATCTATTGCGTGTATTAACCTGCCGTAGGATTTGTACACAGCGATAGTACCGCCATCATGCGCAGTGTTACTTATTGTAAA
>CBDVBE010000471.1:0-4514 GCA_965372145.1 uncultured bacterium
ATTTCATTACTATGTATCATTTTATCACTGGCCCTGCCTATCTCAATTTTCTACAAAATCATTATCATACTTCCCGCAATTAGTGTCCCGCCGCTCCTTACCTTATGGATGAAGACGTATATCTCCTCTTCCTTTAAATGGATTGAAAAAGAATCATTCATGAAAAGGCTTGGGCGAAAAAAAGTAAATTATCTTGAAAATATTATTCAGAATTCCAATGATATCATACTTACCATTGATTTTGAATCCTTTATCCTTAAATTCAATAAGGGAGCAGAATATCATTTCGGTTACAGTCAGGAAGAAATACTCGGCAAACCGCTTGACATGCTCTTTGTCAAGAAAAAAGAAATTGCAGGCATAATAAAAAAAGCTGATAACGTCGGCAATGTTGTTAATGAAGAGATCTCTATGAAGTCAAAAAGCGGTGTGATAAAGCAGCTCAACCTTGCTATCTCAAAGATGTATTATGAGAATATCAATATTAACGGTTTTGTTGTCACCGCAAAAGATATCACGGAAAAGAAAAAACTCGAACAGGAACTCCGTACCAAAAATGAACAGTTAAGCCTGCTCGCCATTACAGACAGCTTGACAGACCTGTTTAATGTACGCCATTTCTATAACGAAATTAAACGTGAACTAAAACGACATGGCAGAAATCCTGCTCGAAAACTCTCGCTCATTCTCATTGATATCGACCGGTTTAAAGAGCTTAATGACACTGATGGGCACCAGATGGGCGATCACGCCCTTGCCTCGCTGGCCAAAGTAATAAACGTGTGTATTCGTGCTGATATTGACTCCGGCTATCGTTATGGCGGCGATGAATTTGTTATTATTCTTCCTGATACCGATAAAAATCAATCTAAGGTTGTCGCTAAACGTATTCAGAAACAATTCGGGGCTTTTAAATTTGGCATGACCAGTCTCTCGATCGGCATTACTGAAGCACAAACAAATGATAATGAGGAATCTATTGTCAAACGTGCGGATGATGCCATGTATAAAGCTAAAAAGAGTGGAAAAGGCTATATCACTATTAACTAGCATTCTCTCTATTGACAAGAAACATACTGATTGCACCGGCAGAAGCGACATTCAAAGATTCAACGGCCTGCATGTTACAGGGAATGGTAAAAACAGTGTCGGCAAGATCCCGCATTACTTGAGATATCCCCTTTCCTTCATTTCCTAACGCAAGAACAAGCTTTTTCTTCTCCAACGGCTCCCGAGAAATTGTACCCCTGATATCTGCGGCTATAATTGTGAAACCATTTTTCTTTAAGGCTGACGCCAGGGTAATATATTCTGCAGTCCTTCGTATCCAAACGCTTAATAAAGATCCTGCCGAAGCCTGGACTGCTTTGGGTGAAAACGGATCTGCACATGTTTCACTTAGAAGAACACCTGAAAAATTAAATGCCGCCGCACTTCTTATCAGTGTTCCGACATTGCCGGGATCCTGAATTTCTTCAAGTAACACGATTTTCCTGCCACAGTTTTCCGGCAGTTCAGCAGAAAATACCTGTGTGGGCATTGCAACCACACCACAAATACCCTGTGGTGTTTTACTCTGCGAGATAGAAACTATCTGCTGTGCATTTACTTTACGAATATTACCACAAAACCCGGGTATCGGCATGGGCACAGACGTTTCATCGATAAGAATCTCTTGAATATATTCCGGATGGACAGCATGGATCTGGTGTAGCGCTCTCGGGCCTTCTACAAGGAATACCCCTGATTCCTTTCGCCCTTTACCATTACGAAGAGTTTTATACCATTTCAGTGGTTTTAAAATAGTACTTCCTCCTTGAACTTTTCAAGCCAGACGTGGAGGGTTATAATTTTCTTGAGTGTATTTTCATTGTAAATTAACACGGTCCGTTTATGGCTTTGATGTGTCGTTTTGACGGTATCCTGTTCTTTAAAAACTACCTTAGAATCGAATAACGTATCAAGTGCATCAAGATCAATATGCCGGCCTTTTCCCTGCCGCTGCAACTCGATCTCGACCTGCGGCATACCGATTTTTTTCACACCGGGCTTAACTATTTTCCCATTTTTTTCTCCCGAGTCAATAATCGTCTGCGTCAAATCAACACCCGACTCAGGAAGGTTCTCCCCCAGCATTGCAATTCCCCGCTGTGCTGCCCTGAGAAAATTCATATACAGTTGCAGAACATCATAATCAATAATAACAATATATTCCTTGCCCGCTTCATCTTTTCGTATATACAGCATCTCCTTAAGAATAAGGTGTAAAAACACATTCTCAGTTTCAAGATCCCCGATACCGATAGTAGAGGTAATAGCCTCTTTTGCCCGTACCATGGGGATTCTTTTCTCCCCGTCCTGTTCTATGGCATCATGTTTATAAAGAAGCAGTAAGGTTTTCAAAACACCGGCAACACTTTTCTGAACAATACTGTCACTGGTCTTTTTCATTGTGTCGCGTAATCTTGTAACCACTACATGGATAATATTAGCCAACCAATTAGGAATTGTCTTCATGGTGTTATCAAACATCTTCTCATCGATAATCGTAACTTTTAAATCTTCAACTACCTGTGCGGTTGCTGAACGCGGTTGATGATCAAGCAGTGACAATTCTCCTAATACACTCCCCGCACCAAGAACTGCAAGTTCAACCGTTTTATCCCCTTCCTGTTTAAGTATCCTGATTTTGCCCGAACGGATAATAAACATTTCGGTGCTCAGCTCTCCCTCAATAAACATGATTGAGCCGCGTTTATATATACGTTCATTCAGTTTGGTTATATTACGGCCGGATCCGACCTTGCCTTTAGTAGGTTGGGTTGTAGTTTTCATGCTACATCCATTTCAAAACGCGGTAGCCATTCTTTAATTTTCTTAATACGGCTCAATGTTTCCTGTTTAAAAATGAGCTGTGAATCACTACCCATCGGCATGATATTAATTAAATTTCGTCTTCGTAAATCAAGTAACATTTTTTCAATCTTATCAGGATTTTTATCTGACATATCTTCTAAAAACGCCGATTTTAACAGTGTAGTTCCTTCTGCTGTCTCCTTCCCGGACTTCTGAGCAACATAGGCAATATTACTCAGAATTCCAACCGTCTCCTGCGGAATACTTATTTCCCTGAATTTCTTCTGCTGGCTCTTGAGTGTAAGATACTCATAGAAGAGTCTGAAAACTTCCAAGTCCTTAAGGCAGATATGTTTTTTATGGTCAGTACCTTCCGCAACTTCAATTATTTCCCGTTTTTCAAGCCGCGCAATAAGCTTCTCTATTTCCTTTTTTTTCAACCGGCACACATAGTACGCTTCAACAACAACCATATCGTAGCCAAGTGCCAATTGTGAGGAAAATTCATATTTAAATTCAGGAAGTAATACCAACATGAGTGAAACAATACCCCGTTCCCTATCCCGAAGAACGGTCTGATCCATACGTTTATTTGCATCGCGCAATCTGCTAACAACAATTTTAACAATACTGGTCAACCACACAGGTGCCTTTTGCAGGGTAGCTTGAAATACCGACTCACTAATAACAATCGCGGCGGTTGGGTCAATAGCACGGATTGTTGCAGAACGAGGCTGATTATCAAGGAGCGACATTTCACCAATAATACCGTTCTTCTCAATAGTTGCGAGTTCTATCGACCCTTCAGGGGTATCTTTATATACCCCGACTTTGCCCTCCTGAATAATAAATAGTTCCCGCCCACGAGAACCTTCCTCAAAGAGGACATCACCCTCCTTGAGTGTTCTTGTAACAAGCTGCTGCGGTCGTTTACCGGTTTTTAACTGAGATCGTCCTGCTGTTGGCATACTATCAATTATACCGTTATGTACAAGAAAAAAAAGGGGAAGATACCATTTGTATCCTCCCATTATAATACAATATTATCCTGATAAAGGAAATAGTTATTTCTTTTCCCTGATACGGGTTGCTTTACCCGTTCTACTTCTCAGATAATACAGCTTTGCACGCCGTACCCGGCCTTTTCTTACCACTTTGATTTCAGAAATAAGTGGCGAATGAACCGGAAAAACTCTCTCAACATATACGTTATTCCCCGAAGCTTTACGGACAGTAAATGTCGCGCCAAGGCCGGCACCGCTTCTCTTGATAACAACTCCCTGAAAACTCTGTATCCTCGTTTTATTTCCTTCCCGGATTTTAAATGATACCACTATTGTATCCCCGACATTGAATGATACTTCTTTGTCGGTCAAATATTCTTTTTCAATATTCTTAATAATATCTTCCACAAAAACCTCCTACGTATTAAATATCGTAAGCGTTCACAGAACGCTAAAATTTATTGGCCAGGCTTTAAAGTAGGCGTACCAATAGCTACTTCGTGGTGGAAACTTGAAATTTGGTATTCATGCTTTTGTACTATTTAAAAACATCCAATTTCTATCTACATACAAGTTTCATGTTTTCCCCAATTTCTACACAAAGTGTATAACTCAAGTTGGAAGTGCGCTAAAGCACAATTCTTAGTGAAAGAT
>CBDVBE010000472.1:0-4508 GCA_965372145.1 uncultured bacterium
TGGATCAACTTTAAACTTTCTAAAATATTTAATCTTTTTTAATGGTTCAAAGATTTCACCCTCAAGTTCATCCTTTAAATCTATTTCTCCTTCAGCTTCATCATTAAATCGAAGCCAAATTACATAATCGTGCAAGTGTTTTGCTTCTTTAACGTGTAAAATCATTTTTACTCCAAAGGTTCAATTTTAGTAAGTAATTTCTTTTGTTTAGCTAATTCCCAATCATTCATTAATTCTTCCATATGAATGTTACGCCATTCCTGAATCATTGACAAAGCTCTTTTTGAAATTTTACCAGTAACTTTTCCAGTTTCAATTTCAACAATTATATCATCACCGCCATATTTTGCGTGAAAGTGTGCCGGCTCATGTTCTCTCCAATAAATATAAATCAAAATTCCAAAAAATCGACTTATAATTGGCATTTATCATACTCCTTTCTGTCAATAGTATAACAATGTTATTATATACTTTTTGTTGATTTTATCCTCAAATTACCCATTGTATCAATAAAAACTAAAAAATCAAGCACTTATCAATGCAATATCAAACTGACAGTAGTGTTATAACGATCTCGAATATCAAACCGGATTACTTATGTTGCCATCGATATTTACTTTAGCAGCTGATTCTATTAAAAACTTCCAATTACACAGTATATTCGAAAAATAACCTTCTCAAAAAGCAAATACAAAGAAATTGATTAATAAAAACAGTAAAAAAAGCCGGATCGGTGGAAGAGATTAAATTACAGTGTGACTTAAAGAAATGTACCTGTGTAGCCTGGATCCTCAGTCGCGCGGGTTCCCAGTGTGGAATCATATCCTGATACTCACTCCCAGGACAAAATCCGGCCAGAGGTCTAAGGGAAAATGGATGTCGCGGATAATATCCTTGTCCTTTTCGAAAAACAGGGGAAATCCTTCCCCAATACGCAAATCTATACTTACTTTCTCATTTATCTTAAAACGGGTAAGTAACGAACCGCCAAACGATATCATGGCACCTTCGAAGGTAACCGGCGCTGAGAAAGAAGGTATACCGGCGCAGATATTCAACTCCCATCGATACTTCTCAGGTAAAAGATAGATTACGAGCAAGGCATCCGCGCCGAGAAGACCGAAAAATGAGATGCCGATATCGGACTTTATGCCAAGACGGTGGTTGAATTTGTGTTCAATACCTACCCGAATAGAAAGCTGCCAGTCCATACTCAGGCAGATCATATTGTCTGATGAAAAACTCTTTTCCGTTACTGTAAACAGTAACAACAATATAAAGATTATTTTTTTCATATATCCCCTATAATGATAGTGTCCGGGATATCCCAATCGTCATATATTGTAGCCCCGTCAGACCCTCTTTCAAGAATCAGGGATTCTTTTATTGTTTTTTCAGTACCATCTGAATATCTTTTTACTATGGAGGAACTCATTTTCTGGTCAACGAGCCCGATATCCTTGAAATAGCTTCGTTCAATGGTGATAGTACCAATTACACTGATCTGCATATTGTTCTCCGTTGCATAACCGTTGATGGAGTAATACGTTTTTATCCTGATGCCGAATTGATATCCGTAACCATTAACATAATAATATTCCCCCCAGTTAACCGCAAGTGCTTTCGCGGCAACATTCTGTCCTTGAAACCATAGTGTTCCACCAGTAGCATTAATGGGATTTTTTATGAGCGGTGAAGCCGGCCAGGTATTATTGGGAGAGTGTATTGTGTTATAGGAGCCGACTTCAATTATGATAGGAATTACCTTCTGTATATTTTTATCAAGGTAGATTGTATCCTTATTTAATTCGAATGCAATCTGCAAAATTGCAGTATCCCTTATTTCGAAAAAACGAGTGATTGAGGTATGCTCCAATTTATCTAATGAGCCGGCCTGCTGGAATTCCTGGGGAAACACAAGGCGTTTTGTGCCATTTGTCGTCATGAAAGAAGGATGGTGTGTAATAGTACGGAAATACAGTGAATCATTTTGAAAAGAAGTATCGTTATTAGAAACAGTCATACAGGCACGTGTGCCACACAGTAAAGCCGAATCACCGGGAAATAACAGAAAGAAACGTTTCGTAAGTTGATAGGTTGAGTCACTCCCCTCAGGCAACGTAAAGTCTGATGAAACAGTAGTAGAGTCAAGATAACTACATCTATTGGCAATTAATAGATAGCAGATTGATAGCCCCGAAAGAAATCTTCTTCCTGTTTGTATCATAGGAAAAACCTTACCCCAAGGGAAAATGGAAAATACCTAATTTCACTTGATTTAAGTACAGGCGATGAATCTCCTATACCCGGTTCTCTTAACGCAAACATGACTCCTCCTTCTAGATATACAGAACCGTATCCATAGGATATATCCAAACCTACTCCAGCACCGGCAAATATTTGATGACGCTCCCGCTGTTCAGTGATATCTTTATCTTCTTCAGGATTGGTAAACAGTAGTGCACTGTCAGGAAAGATAGTATAATTTTCCGTGCTGGTATGCCTTACAGCTGATGTTAAATATGCAGGTTGAAACTCTGCGAAAACGTATGGGGTAAAAATATTGAATTCTATATTGGCGCCCAGCTTAATGGGAACAGATAGAAAATGTAAACTCTCTTCAGTATCTATTGTAGAATATGAGCCGTTTACCCCAGGGATAGAATCGGACAGGTTGTATTTTAATCCAAAATAACGCAGAAATATGCCCGCATAAAATCTTTTTAAAAAGGGTATCATTACTCCCGCCTCAAATATGAAATCCAGTTTTGTTCCCGTTGAGAATGTTTCAGGTTCTGATTTAATTTCAGGCGTCGCTTCAAATAGTGTTGAATTCATACCTACTGAAAGGTCTACAAGAATATCTATCTTTGGCTTTTTTGATATGTCTTGAGGTTCAGGTAAGGAAGCTGTTTCTTCTTCTGCTAAAAAAGGATTAATGGCAGGGGCTTCATCCTGCGATGTCGTATCATTTCCGGAAACAAAGGAAGTGTCACCCGTTTCTACCGATGTTATCTTTTCGTCAACTATCTTTGTCTCCTGTAAATCCTCCTGTTGAGCAGTATCAGTGATTTCTATATTTCCATACTCTTCGGAAGGTGTAATAAAATGATTTTGGCTAAAAGCATTGAAATGCAACAACAGGGTAATAATTAAGACAGTGAGTATATATCTCATAGTATGAATATAATTTCTCAGGTAAAACAGATAGGACATCAGCACAATTATTTTACTTTTAATATAGCGATTACTTGTACCATGTGCTGAATTTATTGAACGAAAACATCACACGGTATAAAGAAAATAAATGTATAGAAATACGATAAGGTACATACGTATTTTTAATAAGGGGGAAGCACATAAAAATGAAAAAATGCATAGTACCAATCATTACCTTCTCTTTGTTTCTACTCCTGGAATACCAATGCAATTATATCCCGGATACCTATTCTATCGCAGATTCAACGTTTACTATCTATGATGAGGATGTTTTTTTCAGGTTTGATACCCTCTACCTGTTTAATACGAAACATAACCATACAGTTGATTTCAACGGGGTGTATTCCTGCACTCTGATGGTTAATAATGAAATACAGGAGGCAAAAGATACTGATTCAATTTACCAGAGAATAACCCACCTCAAAGATACGATTATATATCTTGGTGATTCGTTATTAGGCCGCGCTAACCTTTGTTTACAGGATATTAATAACTGGAATGTAATAAAACATCATTTCCTATATCCGCATGAATATCTGCTCGGCACACTCTTTTCTGAATATAGTACCGATACAGCCCTTTACAATTCTATCGTACAGGCGTTTACTACCAACACACCGTTATCTGATCTGCAAAAAAATGAAATAGTGTCTGCATTGAACACTATGATCGCTGCCTACGATTTATTTGAGAAATACCGGGAGGAAATTATAATTGAGGTTGAAGATATAAAAAAAATTGAAAAAGAAATCAGCCGATTGATAAACGAAAAAATAATGATTGACACTACCGGTAAACTGAAGAGTGGTGAGCTGACCGAGTATGAGAAAGCGGCGCTGAAATGGTTTAACGTGTATTTATTTAAATATCTGGGTACCGCGCCCATGGAAAGAATCAGAATGCTGCATGCATACCCTGTATCACAAAGGGTCCATGCTATTCTTTTACACCAGGACACCAATAAACAGATGCCTGGAGGAAAAAAGCTCAAACTCTTCATTGGCATAGATAAATCAGGATTGTACCTGCATGGCTATATAGACAGAAATAAACAGTTTATAACAAATTTCTATGGACATATAGTTACTAAAATGCCATTCCTTACCGGTACGAACTGGTTGGTTCCTCCTTTATTCTTTCCTGAAATAGCCCATATCCCCTATGAAACGGTTAACTCGTTGCTTCTTCCGGGAAGAGCATACATGAAATATAAAAGAGAGCTGAGTAATGAAGATTCCTCCCGCTATGAAATGACACTCTATTATCCATTAAGTGGAACTATTAAAGAG
>CBDVBE010000473.1:0-4498 GCA_965372145.1 uncultured bacterium
GTAGGGATAAAATATTTATAGAAACTATAAACCAACCTCTACCACCAAGTCCCGTTAGGGATGAAATAAGAAGCAGATTACCGTTTATAAAATTATTCCCGGAATTCCCAATATACCGAGTTTTTAGACGGTCGAGCTGATATTAATAAAGAGGATAATTGCTAATAATAATTTGTTCTGTGAAGACATGGTTTTATACTAAGGTATTGGTAAGTAAAATAGTTACTAATGTAACGGTTAATATAAAATAATACTCTCCCACACCCTCCGGGAAAGGGTGGGGAGAGTTCTCCTAGTGAGAGGGACAGAGAATGGGGCTGAGAGCTCTCGCTCTCTTTTTTCCTGTCCTTTGGGAGTATTGCTATTATGTAAATTTCAGTGTCTGTTTTATTGGAAATGAGACTTGTAAAACATGTTCCCCTTCATGTTACAAAGTACAGCAGCGTTTTTTTACTATGGTAAAAGTATTGAGGTAAGTATATAGGATAATACCTGTGATCTTTTACCCCCCCGTTACTTGCAAATATAAGTTAATAGGATCAATTCTGCTGTCGTTCATCTGGTCTTAACGAAATTTCTGTTTACTGGAGTAAACACCTGTTATTCTTAAACGTATGAAAATTCTACTATAGGCCCGGTTACGATAAATGGTGAATCCGAATAATAATTGGAGACAAACTAGGGGAGTGCTGCACGCAATACAATGCCTTTCGTTGCAATGCCTTTATTAAATACTATCGCAATAAATACCGCCTGGTCTTCTGTGGCAAATTTAAACTGTTTAAAACCGCCCGGTTCGGTATAATACCGTGACAAATTGGTTATCCATCTCTTCTTACTTTTTTTATCAAAGATAAATATCTCTTTATCAGAACCTTCCGGAAAAATGGGTGACATATTATACAGTAGATATTTCTCAGACTGTCCTTTAATATCGTGAATATGAAACCGGTTAGTGAAATAATGCACACAGTCGATACAGCCTAACACGGGAGTGGTAAGTAATATAGAATCCGGGAGCATCGAAAAATCATCCGCAAGGTTAAAAATCTGCACCTTGGAAGAGTCTGGTTTTTGATGATTATATGCTTCTGAAAAAGCATAGAGCTTGGTATCGTAGATATAAATATTATCACCTTTTACGCGTTTCAGGGGATTTTTTACCTTCCTCAGTAACTCACCGGATTCAGTATCAACGATAAAAATTAATAGTGAACTGAATAAATACAGTTGCTTATCTGAATAATAAATAACATTCAAGAGAGGAGTTTTAATTCTCCTTTTCCATTGTACGGTACCGGCAACATTAAATTTCTTAACATCATTATACACGGTTTCAACAAGATACAAATTCAAATCAGAATCAACACAGAAATCGATCGGGATCATCGCGGATTCATTCTCTACGATACATTTTTCGCATGATTTGTCCGAGACCTGAAACGTGAACAACGTATCGATTTTCATCTCAAGCAGAGATAAACTTAGTACAAAGTGAGGTAAAATAAGGAACAGTACTATTTTCTTTTTCATGATGATGGTTTGTATAGGTTTGTTGCCGGGTATACTACTAAAATACCGAAATTATATTGACAATTCAAATTAAATTTACCGGACAGGTGCTTTGGTGGACACCGGTATCTCAATAAAAGAAGACGCAACAATACTATAATACTACCATTCTCTTTAGCTGCATATAATTATAAACTTTTCTCTTTTATTTTTTTATCGATAAATGTATAATTCTACTAACGTATATGGTCACCATCATACAGCAGGCCTGTTGGGTCTCGTCCCGCTAATAAAACAACCGGCCAGGATAGAATGATATGGCATCTAGATCAACAACTATTGGTATATCAGAATTCAGGGTTTCAAATAATCCGGATGAGATGTTAAAAACTTTTTCACTCGGTTCCTGTCTCGGTGTATCAATTTTTGACCCGACCACCGGAGTCGGGGGTATGATACACTGTATGCTTCCGCTTTCAAAAACAGATGAAAAGAAAGCACGTTTGAAACCAGCGATGTTTGTTGATTCCGGTATTCCTTTGTTATTTAAAAGAGCCTATGATCTTGGCGCGAACAGAGAAAAACTCATTATAAAGGCCGCCGGCTGTGGTGACCTCATTGACAAAAACAACCTGTTTCAAATCGGTCAACGTAATTATACGATGTTTAAAAAGCTGCTCTGGAAAAACAAATTGTTCCTGACGGCCGAGTCTACCGGCGGCTCCATACCACGAACCATGATTCTTGATTTAGAATCGGGACAGACATTTATCAAGTCGCGTGGAGAGGAGATTGAACTTTGAGCCTTCGAACAAAAATTCTTATTAATGCAAAAGCAATGCCTGCAATGTCATCAACGATTGTGAAACTCGGCAAACTGGTAAATGATCCTGAGACACCTATGGATGATATAGTACGTGCTCTTCAACTCGATCCCGGTATAACCGCGAATGTACTGAAACTGGCCAATTCAGCCGCACTTGGCCTGCCGCGCCAGGTAAGCTCTATCAGCGAAGCCGTTGTGCGGATTGGTACAAAACAACTCTATCACATTGCGCTCTCATCATCATTAAAACCGATGGTCGACAAAACGCTTGGCGGATATGATCTGGAAGAAGGATTTTTCTGGCGTCATAGCATAGCAGTAGCTTCTGCTTCAGAAACAATAGCACAGCTACTCCGCAAAAAAGCCGGCGATGCTTTTACCGCAGGCATTTTACACGATGTCGGCAAACAGGTTATATCTGACTTTATTCAACGTAATAATGAGTCATTCAATGAAATTCAGGGTGCCGATACGACCTTTGATGCTATAGAACGCGATATACTGGGCATAGATCATGCCGAACTCGGTGCAAGTGTCCTTGAAAAATGGAATTTTCCATCCCCGCTTATAAATGCTACGCGATACCATCACCGGCCGGACGAAACCACAGAAGACCAGACGCTTGTCGATATCGTTCATGTCGCCAATGCAATAAGTTCCAGTGCAGGACTCGGTATCGGAAGCGATAGTCTGCAATATGAACTGTATCCGACTGCAATAGAACGCCTGGGGCTCATTGATGAACAGATGGATAAAGTGTTATGTACCACCGTTGAAAAAACTCAGGAATTTGAAAAATTGATGAAGTCTCTATAAACAGATTGTCGTTATATTGTTAAACCTCCCTTGCATTTCAAAACTTCCATAAAGATACAAAAACCTGAAAAAACAAACCCTGACCATATGTCATTTCATCTGAACTGAAAAGTGGAAATTGACTTATTCCTATCGATTGTAATATTTATAACTCAATGGTATTTTAGAGGTTAGGAGAATCATCCCCGGTAACACTACGGCTGTGTTCAACTAATGGAAAACAATTGGCGACATTCGTAGACTCGTATAAACCTAAAAAAAAGCAGTTAGCCACAAAGACACGGAGACACGAAGAAAGAAGGAGAGTGTGGGAGTACCGGGGTGTTGGATTTTATAGCTTTCCATCCATTACTTCAGTCCTTTGGGCCCTTAGTGAAATTCAAACTATTTTTTCATCTGCGGTGAAATCTTTTTTTAACTCTTCCTTACTCAACCACTCCATAAAGAAAATACCTATCTACTATAAAATCATAGTGTTAGATTAAAATATTATATAAGAATAGAGAGAAAAGCATTCCAATAACGGGTGTTAGAATCCACGCTATAAATATTTCTGTAAGCTTAATAAAATTAATTGTTTGAATGCCTTTAATAAATCCAATTGCAAGAATCGATCCCACAATTGCCTGGGATGTAGACACCGGTACCCCAATAATTGCGTAAATATGAACAGTGACAGAATGTGCTATAACTGCAATAAAAGCTGAAAAGGCATCCAGCTTAACTATTGATTTGCCCACAGTATGCATAACGTTTCTGCTGTAAGTAAGAGCACCGACAGCTATACTCAGGCCGCCAAAAAGAACTGCCTGAATAGGGGAGAGCAGGTTACCCGCATAAACACCAGTTACATTGGCAACGTTGTTGGCACCGAGCGCATAAGCGCCGTAGCATCCGGCAAAAATAAGCCCGGTACGGAGAGCCGTATCACAGGCAAAGATATTCAGTCGGAGTTTGCGAAAAGCAAAAAGGAACAGGTAGTAGAGGATGATGGCAAAGAGAAAACCACCGACAGGCGTACCTACCCAGCAAATAACAATCTTTGTCAGCCCTGCGGTATTAACACTTTTTTGCACTATACCAATTCCCAGTATAGCGCCCACAACAGCCTGCGAGGTACTTATCGGCAGTTTGAGTATCGTCATAAGCGTAACAGTCACGGCTGCTGCGAGAGAAGCGATAAAAGCGGTCTGTAATGTCTGTGAGGTTAAACCGCTGAGGGTTTTAAGGCCTTCATGCCCCTGAAGTAACGCGCCGATAATAACAAAAATCGCAGTCAAAATTGCAGCATGGGAGAATTTAATCATACGGGAACTTACTGCAGTGCCGAACTCATTCGCAGAA
>CBDVBE010000474.1:0-4491 GCA_965372145.1 uncultured bacterium
GTTGAAGATGGGAAGAAAGTGAAAAAAGGCCAGGTACTATTTGGATGGGATCCCTATAACAATGTTGTTATTGCTAATAAGAGCGGTACTATTGAAGAGATAGATCTGAAAGAAGGTGAAACAATCCGCGAGATATATGATGCTCAGACCGGTATGACAAATATTGTTGTTATGGAGGACCGTGGAAGAACATTGCACCCGCATATTAGAATATGTGATAAAGATAAAAAGATTATTGCCAATATAGCGGTACCAGCAGGCGCTTACCTTCAGGTACGAACCGGAAAGAAAATCAAAGCGGGTGATATCCTTTTTAAGATTCCTCGTGACAGTGGTAAGAGCCGTGATATTACCGGCGGTCTGCCACGTGTAGCAGAGCTGTTTGAAGCGCGCCGGCCAAAAGATGCAGCGGTAATTTCCGAAATCGATGGTATCGTTGAATTCAAAATGCGTCCGGTGAAAGATAAGAACAGTAAGGTTATCAATAACGGTGATGGTAAACCGCTCATGGAACCTGATGTCGAACGGGGAAACCGCAAGGTTATTGTTAATGATGAACATCGTGATGCCCATCATGATGATTCAAAAGAGTACTCGATCCCGGTCGGCAAACATATGCGTGTTCATGACGGTGACCGTGTCAGAATTGGCGATCGTCTATGTGAAGGATCGATAGATCCACATGATATTCTCCGCGTTCTAGGTGAACATGCAGTGCAGAAATATCTAATAGACGAAATACAGGCAGTATATCGTCTGCAGGGTGTTAAAATTAATGATAAACATATTGAAGTAATCGTATCACAAATGCTCCAGAAGGTACAAATTAGTGATCCTGGTGATACAGACTTCTTGCAGGGCGATGCTGTGAATAAGAAAATATTACGCAGGGAGAACGAGCTTGCACTGGCTGAGGGTAATAAACCTGCGAATTCTAAGCCGATGCTTCTTGGTATTACTAAGGCGTCATTAACAACAGAATCGTTTCTTAGTGCCGCTTCATTCCAGGAAACTACCAAAGTATTGGCTAAAGCGGCAGTTGAAGGAAAAACTGATGTGTTGAGAGGTTTGAAGGAGAATCTTATTATGGGTAATCTCATTCCGGCTGGAACAGGTTCCCGGTATTATAAAAATATAAAAGTCAAAGATGTTGAAGCCGATCTTGTTCATGTCGGCGAACATGAAGAAAACCCTGATTTTGACGGACTTAGTGGTGAAATTCTTTGAAAATAGGTTGATTGAAATAAAAACAAATAACTATTTTATGGGATTCTTTTTTTAGGAGGATACTGATTGCCAACGATTAGTCAATTAATTAGAAAAGGTCGTAAAAGCCAGGTTAAGCGAAGTTTGTCGCGTGCATTACAGAAATGTCCGCAACGTCGCGGGGTGTGTACACGGGTTTTTACTACAACGCCCAAAAAGCCGAATTCAGCCCTCAGAAAGGTCGCGCGTGTTCGTTTGACAAACCATATTGAGGTGAATGCATATATTCCGGGTGAGGGACACAATCTTCAGGAACATTCGATTGTTCTTATCCGCGGCGGTCGTGTGAAGGATGTTCCTGGTGTACGGTATCATATTATTCGCGGCTCTCTTGATACACAAGGTGTTGAGGAGCGGAAGCGTGGTCGTTCAAAATACGGTGTTAAAAAGCCGAAGAAATAAGATAAGGAAAAGAGGATATGTCTCGAAGAAGAAAAGCGCAAAAGCGAGCGGTCGTTCCGGATTTTAAATATAAGAGTGAATTGGCAACTCATTTTATAAGCAGTGTTATGCGTAATGGCAAGAAACGTCTGGCTGAACAGATTTTTTACAACGCTCTTGATACTATCGCCCAGAAGACATCACAGGATGGATTGGCTATATTCAAGAAAGCGGTTGATAATGTGAAACCCCAGCTGGAGGTGAAGTCCCGTCGTATAGGTGGGGCCAACTATCAGATTCCTATTGAAGTTACTTATGAACGCCGCACGACACTGGCAATCCGGTGGATTATATCTTATGCAAAAGCTCGTTCTGAGAAAACTATGGCAGATAAACTTGCCGGTGAGCTGTTACAAGCATCGAATAATGAAGGCGGGGCGGTCCGAAAGAAAATTGATACGCATAAAATGGCCGAGGCAAACAAGGCTTTTGCCCATTTTCGTTGGTAAATATATTTATTCTCTGGTATTACATATAGAAGGCGCGTTTAACGTGCCTTTATGATGTTTGAAAGATTGTGTATTCTTATGTGTTGTTGTTATGAAACCGGCTGGAACATTTATAAAATGAAGAACGTGAGGTATTACCGGCTGGTTGTAAGAAAGTATAATGGATATGGCTTCCAGTCTCGAGAAGGTAAGAAATATCGGTATCATGGCCCATATCGATGCGGGCAAGACAACAACAACTGAAAGAATACTGTATTATACCGGCATAGTGCACAGGATGGGAGAAGTTCATGACGGCAATACCGTCATGGATTGGATGGCTCAGGAGCGTGAACGGGGTATTACGATAACATCAGCTGCCACCTCCTGTGACTGGAACGGGTATCATATTACTATTATTGATACGCCGGGACATGTTGACTTCACGATAGAAGTCGAGCGTTCTTTGAGAGTTTTGGATGGCGCAGTTGCCATATTCGATTCAGTGGGAGGCGTAGAACCTCAGTCAGAGACTGTCTGGCATCAAGCTGATACCTACAACGTTCCCAGAATCGCTTTTGTTAATAAGATGGACCGTGTTGGCGCGGATTTCGAGAGGGTTATTGCCATGATGCAGCAGAAATTAACGTTAGAGCCGATACCCGTGCAAATCCCTCTTGGCAAAGAAGATGTATTCAAAGGCGTCATTGATCTTGTCAGGATGAAAGTATGTCGTTACAGTGAAGATGACCTTGGAGCGCAGGTAATAGAGGAAAGCATTCCGTCAGATATTCAGGAAGAGGCACTCCATTATCGGGAACTTATGCTTGAAAAGGCAAGTGAATTTAATGATGAACTTCTGGAGAAAGTACTTGAACATGAAAGCATTGATGAACAGTTGATATACGATGCTCTTCGTACCGGTGTTCTAAACAACAAGATTTGTCCTGTTCTTTGTGGTTCAGCGTTGAAAAACAAAGGAGTACAGCAGCTCCTTGATGCTGTAATAACATATTTGCCTTCACCGCTGGACAGGGGAAGCGTAATAGGAGTTAATCCAAAAAGCAATGAGCCGGTTGAACGGGCACCTGATTCAGCAAGTCCCTTTTCTTGCCTTGTATTTAAAATTGCAACGGATCCACATGTGGGACGGTTGGCTTTTGCACGGGCGTATTCGGGAAAGGCGGGATTAAAAGATACGCTTATTAATCCGAGAACAGGAAGCAAAGAGCGGCTTACCAGGATATTTCACATGCATTCGAATCATCGTAAACCGGTGCAGACAATTGAGGCTGGTGAGATTCTGGCTCTTGTCGGTTTAAAGGATACAACGACAGGTGATACACTCTGTACTATGAACAATCAAATCTGTTTTGAAGAGATGACCTTTCCGCAGCCGGTTATTTCAATATCGATTGAGCCGAAAAGTGCTACGGGAGAAGAGAAACTGAATGCGGCTCTTGATCGGCTGGTTGACGAAGATCCTACGTGTACAGTAGGGATTGACAAAGAGACAGGTCAGCGCCTGATCTCAGGAATGGGTGAGCTTCATCTTGAGATTCTCATTGATCGATTGAAAAGGGAATTTAATGTTGAAGTTCATGATGGAAAGCCGCAGGTTTCGTATCGTGAAACAATAACAATGCCGGCCCCGGATGAAATTGAATTTCAGCAGCCAATTGCCGGTAGGACCCAATATGCAAAAGTGTCTCTTATTATCGAACCGGCAGATCCAGCGGATGGTGTTCAGTTTACCTCGCGGATTAAACGTAAAGATGATATACCGGAAGCTTTTATTGAGGCGGTGAAACAGGGGGTTTTTGAAGCTTCAAGTGGTGGAGAGTTGGCAGGATACCAGATTCTGGGTGCTCATGTCTTTCTCGAGAAATTAGGCATCCGAGAGGATGATACAACAGAAATGGCCTGTAAGATTGCGAGTTCGATGGCCTTTCGCCGGGCATATATAAAAGCTGAACCGGTGATCCTGGAACCAATGATGCGGCTTGAAATAGTTATGCCTGACGAATATGTCGGGACTGTAATTAACGATTTAAATAGCAGACGTGGAAAGGTTACAAAAATTGCGACTCGGCGGGAACAGCAGATAGTTGATGCTGATGTCCCCCTGTCAGAAATGTTTGGATATGCAACTGTGCTTCGCTCTCTTACTCAGGGAAGAGCAGTCTATACAATGCAGTTTTCACAATATAAACAGACAAGCAAGGCTGTACAGGAAGCACTGTTAAAACGAATTGGCAGATTTTAGTATGTTTAGAAAAAAGTATTACGAGGAGGATAAGAATGGCAAAGGAGAAGTTTAATCGCTCGAAGCCACATGTAAATGTGGGAACGATAG
>CBDVBE010000475.1:0-4489 GCA_965372145.1 uncultured bacterium
ACACTGGATTCCCGCTAAAAACATGCGGGAATGACGGGAGAAAATACAATATGGAAAACACAATATATAGTAGGTACTGGAGTCAACTGCATACCCATGTACTTTAAATTCTCTCTTATATGCATCTGTCCCCTCTCTGGTAAGCGAATCTGCCAGTGGTAGATGTTTTCGCGAGGGGAATCAAAGGGGTGAGGTTAAAATAAAGAAAAAACGGAAAATTCTTCATAAACCCGGGAGGTCGTTATGACTTTCTTAAAAACCCTGTTAAAAGAAAAAATATTAGAGATTTCATCTCATTACCAAATTGTCTTGGAAATAGAATCCTGAGGGTATTATATTTAGTGGTCTGAATTTATTATGGATTCTGCAAAATAACCACGGGATTTATACATGAAACAGAAAATATTAGAGAATTTTCTTCGGTATATTGCAATTGACACACAATCCAAAGAGGACGCTGAAACCTTCCCAAGTACCCATAGTCAGCGTGATTTCGCGCAGTTGTTGGTAGATGAATTGCAGGAGCTTGGCATCGATGATGCACAGGTTGATTCTTATGGTTATGTCATGGCTACAATTCCTGCAACGGTGACGGAGGAAGTTCCTACCGTCGGATTAATTGCCCATCTCGACACGTCACCTGAAGTATCAGGTGAGGCGATTAAAGCACAGGTGATTGAGAAATATACCGGTGGAGATATCGTGATTAATAAGGAATTAAATTCAATTATAAAAGAGTCTGAAAATAAGGAATTAAAAAAATGTGTCGGCCACACTCTGGTGACATCTGACGGTACGACACTCATAGGTGCGGATGATAAAGCCGGTGTTGCTGCAATCATGACACTCGTTCAGGAACTTCATGAGAATCCACATGTACCGCATGGCACGATTCGTATTGCATTTACTCCTGATGAAGAGGTGGGACATGGAGCGGATCATTTTGATCTGGAAAAATTTGGTGCTGACTATGCCTATACAATCGATGGCGGATTTACCGGAGAATTAAACAAAGAAACCTTTTCTGCGAATGCGGCAGTCATTTCCGTTGAAGGGAGAAATATTCATCCCGGTACAGCAAAAGATATCATGGTTAATTCCATTCGGGCGATGGGGGAGATCGTTGCTCAATTGCCCGGGGAGATGGCGCCGGAAACAACTGATGGGTATGAACCGTTTATGCATCCCATGTCTCTGCAGGGGAGTATTGACAAATCCTCCATTAAACTTATATTGAGAGATTTCAAAACCGAAGGATTGGATGCGCAGAAAAAGATTTTAGAGGACATCATTAACGAAGTGCGTGGTAAATACCCGAAAGCAAAGATTACTTTGGAGATAACTGAATCGTACCGTAATATGCGTGAGGAGCTTGAGAAACATCCCCATGTCACGGAAAATCTATGGGAAGCTGCAAAAAGGGCAGGGACCGAACCATTCTGGAAACCTATCCGCGGCGGTACTGACGGTTCCCGTCTTACTGCGATGGGATTACCAACACCTAATATTTTTACCGGCAGTGGTAACCATCACAGCACTACAGAGTGGTTGTCGGTTGATGCTTTGGAAAAGGCGGTTGAAACGCTGATAAATGTAATTCAGATAAATTGTGAGCGTAGTTAGGGGATGCAATTTGAATATTTCACCTGTTCTGGAATAGAGCATTAAATATTTGATTGTCACCCTGAGCATGCACCCGACAAGAGGAGGGAATCGTGCTCGAAGGGGACTTCAAACATAAAAAATATTGTAGATGGTTCCCTTCGGCTTCGCTCAGGACAGGCTCGCTCACCATGACTGTATTATTACTTTGACAAAACTGTAGAATTTAACATTACAATTCAAACAAGGAGGTATCGTTTTGGCAGATACGCAACAACAAGATGGGAGAATTATCCGACGAGGACCATATCCTGAATTGACGTGGCAAGCTATTTTTGTCGGCTATTTTATCGGAGCCATTTTGTCGATCAGCTTTGGCTATGCGTGCCTGATTCTCGGTTTTTCCCTCGAAGGATCAGAAATTGCCGCTATTCTAGGTTTTGGTATTCTTCGCGGCATCATGCGGCGAACCAGTATCGTTGAAAACAACATTAACCAGACTGTTGCCAGTGGGGTAAACGGTGCTACTGCAGGAATGATGTTTTCGGTTCCCGCCCTTTTTATTCTGGGCTATCATGACAGTTTTAATCCCGTTGTTATGGTGTTCTCCTGTATTGCCGGCGGTGTTTTGGGAATTGCATTTATAATTCCCCTGCGCAAACAGATGATCGATTATGAACGGCTCGCGTTTCCCGGGGGCATTGCCGTTGCCTCTATCCTGAAATCTCCGGGTGCCGGTCTGACTAAATTCAAACTGCTTGTCTGCGGCATTCTTTTCAGTGGTGGCGTACATGTCATAACCCAGATAACGCATTTTGAGAACTGGAACCTTGGCGCACTTCTACATCTTCCTGATTATACCAATGTAGTCCTCTACTTATCAATAATGTGCATTGGTATAGCTTTTATTGCTGGAAAGGGTGGTATCTATTTTGTCATCGGCGGTTTTACCTGTTACTGGATACTCGCACCAATACTAGCCGCAAAGGGCATTCTGCCTTCACCTGAAGCCATTAAAGAGATGGGCACCACCATGCCGGGATACCTGCGGTTAAATCTGTTTCGCCCGGTAGGGATCGGTATGCTCATTGGCGGGGCACTTTCCGGTATTGTTTTAGCATTACCGCTGATAATCGGTGCCATTAAAAATATGCAGTCTGCCTCAAAAATGAAAACATCAATATCCAAGGATGAACTGCCAATCAAAATGTTATACATTGCCATCGGGCTTGCATTTGTTCTTCTTTTTGTTATTGCCATTACCGCCTCAAAGGAGGTCGGTATCGTACGGGGAGGTATTATAGCAATTCTGGGTACCTTATGGATCTGGATAGCGGGGGTAATTCTTTCTGAGTGTATCGGCCGGACAAACTGGTCACCACTCAGCGGTATGACCCTGATTGCGGTTACCATCTTTATAATAATCTCAAGCGGAATCGGCAACGATGCGCAGGCCATTGTCGTCTCAGTCCTTGTTGGTGCTGCTGCCTGTGTTGCCATGGCACAGGCCTGTGACCTCATGCTGGATTTAAAGACCGGGTATCTGGTTGGTGCCTCTCCAAGAAAACAGCAGATAGGACAATTTTTAGGTACCTGGCTTGGTCCGATTATTATTATGGTCCTTGTCTTTGTTCTGCATAAAGCGTATGGAATTGGTAGTGATAAATTACCGGCTCCGCAGGGACAGGCTCTCGCCAGCATGATTAATGGTATTCTTGGCGGTGATGTACCGGTACAGAAATATATTGCCGGTGCAGGGCTCGGTGCTTTGCTGAGCACTACCGGTATCGGCGGTCTTGGCATCCTGGTTGGTCTGGGATTCTACCTGCCTTTTAATATTGTCATAACCTACAGTCTGGGAACCATTCTGAGACTGGTCAGTGATAAAAAACTCGGTATCCGCTTCAGTGAAGATAAAGGGATTCCTTTTGCAACCGGATTAATTGTCGGTGAAGCACTGGTCGGAGTGGGGTTTGCATTAAAGGCTGTATTTTTCGCGGGCTAATATAAAAATAAAGGAGACAAATAATGACGAAACTGGGAATACTATTAATCGCTGTCGGGTTTATCGGGGGCACCTTATCAACAACATTCAGTACAACTGATGTAAACTGGCGTTATTTTATTGCGCTGTTATTTGTAGGCATTGTTGGTATTGTAATTGTGAAAAAAAGTATTAAAAAACAGACACAATCAAAAGAGGTGCTTACAAAAAACATGGAAAGTATTACCACGAGCATTTCCAACATAGTAACTAATCTGAAAACGCTTAATGAACAGAAAACCGGGATCAATACCTATGATGTCCTTTACAAAATTGACGAACTGTTTCTTGAGGATCTTAATTCGTTTGTGGAGACACGGGAAAGTATATCACACACGTACGGTGTTCAGGCCTATGCAGACGTCATGAGCCACTTTGCCGCAGGTGACCGGTATCTTAACAGAGTATGGTGCTCTTCGGCGGATGGGTACGTTGATGAAGTGAATATGTATCTGGAAAAATCTCTTGAGCAGTTTGAGGATTCGAAGAAGAAGTTGGAAGAGTGTAAAGCATAAATATAGATAGTTTTAATTTTAGGTAATTTGGGCGTGACCCCATTTTTCTTTAGGAAAATGGGGTCGGGCTTTCTCTGGGCTCGGCTATTCGCCTCGGTGCTTCGCACCAGCTTTCAGCTGCCCTCCGAATCCCTCACACGAAAGAATTTTAATATCGAGGAAGCTTATCACTCAATGTTATTATGGCTACCAGTATTTTATATAAACTCAAAATTGACATTTTAGTAAAATTAGTTATATTATTAAGCAAGGTATAATTTACATTAAATCTTCAGTAACCGTTCACAGGTTCAGGGTTCCCCGTTCAATGGTTAAAATCGCTTTTTTC
>CBDVBE010000476.1:0-4482 GCA_965372145.1 uncultured bacterium
GAGAGCCTTGATGACGTTGAAATGGATATTCTGGGTACACAGCATGGAGAAATAGGCTCATGGCTTACTGACCGCTGGTGTTTACCGTTGATTATTTCCGAATGCCTCCACTATCACCATAACCCCTGGAATGCAAGAAAGAACCCCATGCTGGTCGCCATTGTCAACGCGGCAAATTATCTGGTTCATATTGCAGGAATTGGCAATTCAGGACGACCGGTTCCACTGGAAATAGAGGAGCGGACATGGGATATCTTTCATAATCACAATATACCCGTGGAGATTGACGATATCGTCAACCTGCAGACTGAATTTATTCTTGAGTTTGACAAGACCGAGTCAATGACTTCATTCCTCTATAATGAATCCGAATAACATTTGTAATTTATGTATGGTGGCTACTAATGGATCTATTAAAAATTGAAATCCACGGTTTATAAGTATTTTATACAATGAATCTTTTTTGAAATTATTTATAATGTACACCAAATGAATACATTAACCCGGATAATAACCATCCTTCATAAAAAGAGAATTCTGATCATACTCCCTTTTCTTGCTTTAATACCTGTAGTATACGCGTATCTGACCCGTGAGTTTACTGTTTTTCCCGGCCCGATTCCACAGAAATTCCTTGCTTATTCCGACAGCAGCGAACATGAAGGGAATGATGGCAATTCCATTGTAACCGAATTTACTGTTAATTCATCAGGCATCTCATTTTCCTATACCCTGCAGCCGCAGTATCGGTATCCCTATGCCGGTTTTAACCTCATGGTCAGAAAAGGAGAAGAATACTTTGACATGTCTGCGTATGATTATCTGGTTCTGAAATTAGATCCTGCTGATTCCCGGGCCATAAGAATTCTTATCCGTACCTTTCTTGACAATTTTACAAACCTTGAGGATTTTATATCATATCGGCATATTATTAAAGAACTGGATGTTATTCCTTCAACAGAGTATTATAAAATCCCGCTGAAAGAGTTTCAGACAGCCATGTGGTGGTATCAGGAGCACAATACGAGCGAGTCGGTACTCGGCAAGGGTGATTTGTCACAGGTCATTGATATTGAGTTTGAGAGTGGGGAGCTTGCACCGGTAAATACCCCGCAATCATTTAAAATCATTGAAATATCCGTTCAAAAGGATACTACAAAACTTTGTATATTCAGTATTGTCGCAATACTCATCTATTTTATCATTTACTGGCTGAGTATTTTATTACATAACAGGAGTTCAAAACCGGTCATAATTCCCTATGAGAAACTTACTGTAGAGAGTTATGCTGATGTAGACCTGCGAAAGATTGTAGAGTCTATTGCGAAGAGGTATACGGAGCCTGATTTAACTATCGGGAAGATTACAGAGGATATCGGTATAAGCCCGAATAAAATAGCATCGCATATTCAAAAGGAATTCGGATGTAACTTTAAACAGTACCTCAACAGTATTCGGTTATCAGAGGCCTCCCGCCTGATTAAAGAGACGGATCGTCAGATTTCGGATATTGCCTACATTGTCGGGTATAAGAATGTAACACATTTTCACCGGGTTTTCAAGCAGGTGTATAAAATGCCCCCGAATGAGTACCGGAAGAATTAATATTTAAAAATTTACCGCATTAGCCCGCTAAAATTGCACCATCAAGCCAAGATTGCTTTTCCTCTTTGAATAGGCATAGTACGGAATAACAGTAACCGCTTGTTTCCGCGGATGAAAGACTATCTTTTTCTTGACTGCCTTCGTTAACTTATCCTTTTGAACAGCATAGGTGACGTTGCTGACAATGTATGAAGAAAAAAGGAAAATACAATTAAAGACTGAAAATGTTCTTATTGTTTCATGGTCTTCTGTAAGGTTACTGAAAATGGTGCCGGTAGCCATACCGATAGAAGCTGCATATAGTGCCCAGCTTGCAGCAATAAGACCGTGGGATGGCGTTTCTCCCAGCTCTTCCAACATGTCTTTCTGCATTTTTTTAGATCCCTGATTAATTGCACCTGCAATTACGAACATGCCGGTCTGCGGTGCAGTGCTAATAATTGCCTCGAACTCCCAGTATCCGGAATAGTAATCATCTTCCCATTCATCATACCATGGATTCCGACATTCCTTTTCCGCAATAAACGGGGCAATGGCACTGTAAGCTGTTCCCATTCCAAAAAATACGTCAGTTATCGTAAAGAGTACATTTCCCGTGGTGTAAATATCCTTTTTCTTTAGACATCTTCCATCAACTTCAAGTTTTCCTCCGCCGCAGCGAAAATCCCTTCCCTGAGGTGATGGTTTATACAGCGGGACACAATCAAGAGCTTTCGGATCGCACCGGTAACCATCAGGGCATGGGGGATTACACCTGCTGACACATTCTCCATCAATACAGGTATATCCTGCCCTGCAGGGTGGATTGCATACCTGAGTATTTCCGGATATTATAGTGACAGTATCGCCTTCGGATATTAACGTAACTGTATCAATTTTTACCTCTTGCACTGAGGAAGTATCTGATATCTTTTCCTGAGCACGAACAGATATAAGGAGTATAAAAAGTGAGTATACTATTCGAACGATAATAAATTTCATATTAAAACCTTTTGATAAATTAAAACCGGAAAAAGAGACCGAAAGAGGGAATAATGCTTGTGATGATGTCAAAATCAATTTTTATATCAGTCCACTCCCTTTTAACAGTTGTAGTCAACTGGGTATCCCGTCTTGTTCTCTTGTATATATTAATATAAAAGTTTAATAAATTTGATGTTAATCTGAGTCCAACGACCTTGTTCAAATAGAAATCGATATTAATCGGTACATTTATCGGTATACTCATATTGAGGTAGGTGTCGTATGGGTCAGTTGTCGTATTAGGATTATGATCATCTGTATTTGGCTCGAAATAATTGAGGAATTGTAACCGTGGCCCCAGTGAAAGGTGCATATGTTCCCCTCTGACTACATGAAAATAAAATCCTATACCGGCGCCAAGAAAAACCTGACTCGCGTCATATTCTGAAACAACAGAATCATTTTCTATTTCCTTTTCAGAGTAATTTGCGAAACCAACCATCATAAATGGACTGATTTCAAAGATTTCGGATGGTAAAATACCGATAGTAGGCGTGATGCCAAAAGCATTGGTTGTGGATTTATCCGTAGAACTTGAAGATGTTGAGCCGGATGAATATTCGTAATCATCATTTTCATAATCCATCTGGTAAACAAGATCCACACCGAACTGGATGCCACTGTATGATGACAGAGCGAGTGAAAGAGTGATGAGAATAAAGAGTAGTTTTTTCATTAAGGCCCTTCCTGAAAAGTTAAATGATAGATGATTTTTATGAATTTAAGATACTATTTGGCGAGAGAAGTATTAAAAAAAGATCAAAAATAAAGAACTTCATTTTTATAAATATTGATCATCTTAAAATTTTGAATTATATGTTTTTGCGTAGTTTTTTTTATTATATCGAATTGTCTTTATCTTTCAAATATGGTATACTAAATTCTGGAGAATTTAGTAGTGTAAAAATACATGCTCTATTCGTAATCAATATAAAAGCGTTGTTTAGCGGCTATTATGATAAGACTATTTAAAATAATTTTTTATATTCTGTGTTTTTTATGCATTCTCCTGGTATGGTATATTGGCTGCTCTCAAATTGAGCAGGAAGTGTCTGACGAGGACTGGTCGTTTGTCACTTTTGGTGATGTGCGCCAGGGATTCGGGGTATACAGCAAGCTTGCCCTGTTTATGAGCAAACTTGAACCGACACCAAAATTCGCCATTTGTCTCGGTGATATCATGGGTACTGCCGGTAATGAAGTCGAGTGGGTCAATTTCTGGAATTATTCCAAACCGGTTACCAATGTCATGCCCATGTACATGGTTCGTGGCAATCACGAAGGCAATGACCCTGCATCGGAGAAAATATATAAGGAGCAGACAAATACGGTCAGTGATACCTTTTACTTCACATTCAGCTATGACCGTGCTTTTTTTATAATTCTTGATTCATTTATAAAAGACAACGAAAACAAAATAGGGACGGACCAGTTTGCCTGGCTTTCCCAGCAGCTTAATTCCGCTGCAAATGACACGGTAATTCAACATGTGTTTGTTATGATTCATCACCCATTGTATCCACAGGGGAAATATCAGGATGAACCGATGGAAAACGCTGGGGAGGTGCACAGCCTCTTTACACAGCATTCAAAAATCAAGTGTGTCATTGTATCGCATGAGCATTTATATAATAAATACGAAAAGGATGGGATCGTATATATCACTTCCGGCGGTGGGGGAGCACCTCTCTACCACGACTATGGCGGTGATTTCCACCATTTTATAAAAGTCTCAATGTATAACGAAACCGGCAGGATAAATATTAAAACAATAGGCATATTTAATGAAGTCCTTATTGATTTCGATCTGTAATCTGTATGTATGCTTTATGCTACTAGTACCGGCAGTGCCCT
>CBDVBE010000477.1:0-4471 GCA_965372145.1 uncultured bacterium
AACAAAACTCAATGTCCTTGTAAAGGCAATGAATTTTTATAAAATTCCTGCTTCTTTATGTGCAATCTTCATTTTTACCTATCGATATATTTTCCTCTATTTTGACAATCTGGAAAAATTATTGCTTGCTGCAAAATTACGAGGATACAGGCTGACTAAAGGTATAAAACATATTAATAATACAGTAACCATTTTAGTTACGCTGCTTATCAGGAGCTATGAACAGAGCGAAAGAATATACTATGCAATGCAGTTGCGGGGATTTTCAGGCTCATTTCCAATTGCCCATACGTTCTCGACGCATTGGTCTGATATAGTAAAATCATGTATTTTCCTACTCCTGATTATACTTACTCTTGGAATTGAATTTGTATGACTGATAATGAAATTGTAACCGTAAGCAATGTGTCTTTTTCTTACTCCGGCAAACACGATGTGTTAAGTGATATTTCTATTCGCGTCGATAAAGGCGAGCGGGTAGCGCTAATAGGGCCTAACGGATCTGGTAAAACAACCCTGTTTTTATTACTTTGTGGTATTCTTACACCTTATTCGGGAGTTATTACGGTAAATGGGAAAAAGGTCACACAGAATAAGTTTAATACTGATATATCCTATCTTTTTCAGTCTCCGGAAGACCAACTCTTTTCTTCAACTGTATTTGACGATGTTGCCTTTGGCCCGTTAAACATGAAACTCTCGAAAGATGAGGTAAACGAGCGGGCAAAACATGCTCTTGGAGATGTACAGTGTCAGGAGTTATCGGATAAACCGCCTCATCATCTCTCCGGCGGCGAAAAACGAATGGTTGCCCTGGCGACATTGCTGTCAATGCAACCGGAAATAATGCTTCTTGATGAGCCGACCTCAAACCTTGACATAAAAAATAGAAGAAATATAATAACTATTCTTAATTCATTAGAAAAAACTATTATTATATCCTCTCATGATCTGGAATTTCTTCTTGAAATATGCACCAGGGCGTGTATTATTGATAACGGTCACATTGTGCAGGATGGAAATATCAGAGAAATATTGTCGAATGAAGAGCTGATGAAAGCGCATAGCATGGAAAAACCACATTCGTTAATTCCACATACACATAAAAAATAGGGCTTACCCTTTTATTACTTTTAAAACACCGTAAAGTACCCCAAAAATAACTACGACCATAGCAATTGCAAGAATAATTAAAAAACGATCTACAGGAGGTGACTTTTCATCTGCCTTATTTTTATTTTCTTCCCTTTGTATCTTTTTTACAATTAACGTATTGCTTGTCTGCGTTTTTCTTAACGGCCCGGTTTTGGTGATCGTATGTTCATCGCCCATATCAAGGGTAACAGTATAAGGAATTTCAGGCATCTTGACATTTATTTCACCTGATTCCGGTATTGTTTCCTTAAGAATCGGTTGTCCTGTTATTTTATTTTTAACTATTATCTTACTTCCTGTAGCCGCCCCTTCAGAAGGTATAGATGCTCTGATAGTTATGGTACTGTCTCCATTATCAACAATTTCCATACGAACAGAATGGCCGAATAAAGAGAATACAGATAGAAACATACAAACAAAAGTAGCAAATGATTTTTTCATGTAGAGATTTATCATAATTATGAACTGGTAAATAGTGTGCGTCCGGAAACGTTATTCTCGGACAGACATTAACTAGTGTCATGCCGGAAATGCGTGTTTTTGTCCCTTCGGTCGAAATGACAGTTTTACCTGGTTTTCGGCCAAGCACTAACTAAAAAAATATATTCACTATGCAGGATATTGCAAATAATGAGTGTAGGTGGATAATAATCTGATAAAAGTTTATAAAAATAGTGTACAAAAACCAATAACAAATCCTTCGTTAATAAAAATTCTTTTTTCAATGATAGCGTATTTTATATTCAAAAAGCCTGATAAAATACTCTGTATATTAAGGATAAATATAGATATTCACTACAAATCCAACAGAGAAAACGGCTGAATTTGAAGTTGAAAATTTGCATTTTTAAGATTAATAATTGTTAAAAAGGCCATACTATAGTAAAAAAGCAAAAAATGAAAGGTAATTACTTAATTTATAGTATATTAATATATGACTGTGAAAAAACAGTCGAAAGGGCTTATTTCATAAGATACAAAATCAGTAACAAAACACACCAATACAACTTTTATAAATTCCTGAAGAGGGAGGATTTATGTTCCAAAAACTTATTACTGCACTTGCAGGTGTAATTATTCTATTTACAACAGTTGCTGCACAGGATTATTGCTTTCCTTCAAGAAAACCGCCTGCAGGGAAGAATCCTGCAGATATCCCGATGTATGTTACTTTAATCTGGGATGATAATGCATACTCAGGTTTTAAAGGCGCAGCTTATGAATCAGAAGCAAAGCAGACATGGGAAAATATTAACCGGGTTGAAGGATACCAGTTTAAACCCTGGCATTCGAGCAAGAATACGTTAAACATCAGCGAAGGGGACATTGGTGGTTCCTGGGCTGTGAGAACACTTGCCGGGACCAGGAGAAACCCGAGTGGCAGAGCTATTAAAATGACATTTAACGTGATTACCGGACAGATGGCCCCGGTAACGTGGAAAGTCGGCTGGGTCGCGAATCCTGTTGAAGGTGATGTATGGGGATGGAAGGAATACACATTTGAAACTGTCGATTGGGCGTCAATTAATTCCCCGCCTATCAAATCAGTGTTAGCGCCTGTCTGCTGGGGCCGTGAGTATGAAGTTCTTACTAACGGCGGCAGCGAAAAAGAGGAGCAGCCTCATACGGTAAATATGTATAAAGAATTCCTGGAAAAGCATGAGCTTGGAAACCATACTATTGACCATATGGAGTCAAACTCAGGATTGCCGCAGGAAGAATGGCCGAATAATGGTGAAGGTTTTGATGATGACCCGAATGAGAATGAACAGTATCCTCCGTGGGAAGTAATCGGCTGGCTTATCGATGCGGGCAGGAATATATCGGTACAATGCTGGAAAGATGCTATCGCTCTTGGTGAAGCAGAGTTGGATGAGTATCTGAGTGCGACTGTTGCCAATGGAAAGGTTTTCGGTTTCCGCGCACCCCGTCTTGAAATCAATTCCAACTGTTTTCAGGCATTGAAACAGTTAAATTATACGTATGATTGCGGTCTTGAAGAGGGATGGGAAGACGATATTGACGGTAAAACTGCCTGGTGGCCTTATACTACCGACAATGGCTCACCAAATGTGTGGTCACAGATTCAGTTTGGCGAAGCTCAGCCCCAGTATAAGGACTGGCCGGCAGGCTTCTGGGAATTACCGGTAAACACCTTTATCGTTCCTGAAAATATCAGGGACGCAGTATGGGCAAACGGTAAAGAAATTAATGATGCTGCACCTGATGCCGGTGATTGGGAACCACTTGATAGTTGGAAGCTGCATGGAAGGATTACCGGGTTTGATTTTAATATGTTCATTCTCTGGGGTATGACTTCTGCTAACTGGCTTACAACAATGCAGCATAACCTTGATCTGCGTCTTGCCGGGAATAAGGCGCCATTGCACTATGGCTGCCATACTGACTATTACACACCGATGTATGATTTCGCCACACTCTTGAATGATTATAACGCATCTTCGTACGGATTATGTGTAACTAAAGGGTGGAATACATATAGTACCCGTATTTCAACATATGAACAATTTGTTGATTACGCTCTTGGTAAAGGGTGTGAATTTATTTCCGGAATCGAGCTTATCAACGAAATGCGTGATATGCTTAAAGATGAGCAGTTTGGTAAGGAAGTGGCTTTTGACTGGGCAGACTGGAGATTCTTCAAAAATCCAACCCTTACCTCAACAGCTTCTACCCAACAGTTCATAGGAAATATCGACAATGTAACTGTTATTGTATCTGCGACATCTGGTTCGGAAGTCCCGAACGCAGGTTTTGGTGCATATGAAAATGCGGGTAATTTTGAGGGCCTGGACCATATTGCACTTACCTATAAAACCAACAACCACCTGGCTCTCAGAATCACCGTTGCCGGTGATAAGCCGTGGGAAGTTGTCCTGGGTAACCTTGATACTGAAAGAAACAGTGGTAAGATTCCTATTGACGCTTTCAGATACAGCCCCTATAATCAGGGAACTGAAACCTCGATTAAAACAGAGAATATTACCGGTATAGAGGTAAAGTGTCTTACCCCTGGTACTTCGCAGATAACAACGACTTTCTCAGTTAAAGATATCAAACTGTATGGAGTTGATAATACGAAGGTTGTTATCGATAACTATACCCAGGCACATAAGTATATTGCTCTTAACGCAATCACTAAAAGCCTGCTTAAGCTGAAGATCGGTACTGCAGGTCGTTATACTGTCAGTATCGTCGGCGCAAACGGCAAGGTTGTTAGATCCTTTAGCAATGTTGATTGTTCAGCAGGTAATAACAGCCTTAAGTTGAACAACCTTTCAAGCGGTATTTATAT
>CBDVBE010000478.1:0-4448 GCA_965372145.1 uncultured bacterium
GGATGTAGAATTCCTGGCCGATGCAGAGCTGTATATCGGTTGTGTTTTCCGGCTCAAGGGTGATGAGCACCCCTTGGGCACCGAAACGGTGCGGCATCGTATGAATGCCGAATGTGAGAGAGACCGGCTGTTTGAATCCGGGTTGTGAAGCATTTTCCAACGTTATATTTTTACATGAAAAGGATGCTGATGCGAATGACCAGGGTACCCACAGGGACAGGCCCATTGACACGAGTGTCTCTGATTCGTTTTTATCTTCAACAAGCCCGGCGCGAAATGCTTCCATCTCAGCGCTGAGATGAATAAATTTGCCGATTGAGGTACCAACCGAGAGAAATCCTTTCTGCTCCTCATAGATACCGAGTGCATTGAAAAAAGTACCGGCACCCTTGATACCGACTCTTTTTGCGTTGATCCGGAAACCGATTACTGCCTGCCGAAAGTCTTGATCCTGCAGGTTATCCATAGCAGCATAGTAGTTGACATACGCAGAAGATAACGAAAAGAGAGTGCTGTCTTTTGCAAAGCAGGCGGGGAGCCACGGCTGTCTGCCGGACAGGTTGTTCCCGTGAATGATCGTGCCGAAATTGAGCATTGAATAGCCCATGGGGAACGGGTCGTTGAGAGCGGCAATAACAGGTTTCATCGTCAGAAACACAACAACAAGGAAGATGCTGTTTTTTAAAAAGGTATATGTTACTCTGTTTTTTTTATCCCTTTTATTTGAAAGTTGCCGGAGGTGAAGGCTCGTATACTTTTTTATCGCCACAATACTCCCTTTTTCCGAATAAAGCTCTCTTTACCTCCCTTGGTAACAGTCGCTACCACAAAAAATGGCCCGACCGGGGCATACCCGCCGTCGGAAGTCCTTCCATTCCAGGTATATACCTCCCCGAATGATGCAGGAACATCAAAGATTTTTCTCCCGTTAAAACTATAAATGGCAATCGACATTTTCTGTGAAGTTGGTTTTGCAACCCGGATAGCGAGTGAGTCATTTTTACCGTCATTATTCGGGGTAAAGGGGATCGGTCCGATATGTAACGTTGCTTTTTCTCCGGACTGATATTCAACGTCTGAGTTGGGCAGCCCCGGTGTGGTTTTCTTTGAAAGAGCCCACGCCGAGCTCTGTAAACCGTTTTTCAGGGTTGATACCCGTGCCACAGACTGGTTCTCCCATGTGTCAAACCAATCGTAATCGTAATATACACGCTCACAGGGATCCTCTTCGAGGCTGTTAAATAATAACAGGGTGTCTCTGTAATTGTTGAGCGACTGCCAGGTGATCGGCTGCACACACATTATACCATATTGATATACCGAGGAAAACTGGGAGCTGCTTTTAGTCAGGACACAGAACTTCCCGGGATTGAGTATGAAATCTGCGGTGGTGATGGTATTGTCTGAACTTTCAGGCGTGCCATACCGCCAGTTTTTCAGATTAACCGGCATTGAAGATATATTGACCAGCTCGATCCATTCCGGAACAGCAGCGGTTGCTCGTGGGAATATCTCATTGATTTTAACGGGGGAGCTGGGGAGCCAGACACTTGACAGGTCCATGGTAATTGTTGCCTGCTGGCTGTTTTCAACTATGGTCAGTTGATAGGTAACGCTGTCCTTGGGGAGGTTAATAGTAAAATAAACGGGATACGGTGTATTTGAGAGAGTCCCGGACCCAATGACAGTAACCGCGTCTTTGTTTATTACTTCCCAAGCGGCATTTACCGGTTTCTCTTTTCCAATCATGAGAACACCGATGGTACAAACAACGGTTGTAGAAAAGGACCCCGGGTTAAAGAGCTTATAGTCACATAACCAGTCGTTTTGCACATATTCATATCGGCCGAGACTCAAGGTGTCAGGGCTTGCAGAAAATGATGGCGGTGTGAACAGCAGTGTGGTGGGGATACATGAGAATCCTTCATCACAGTTACCCGGCAGGGTGTGGTATACCTTGTTCACCAGGGAAACAGCGGAACCTTCATCAAGCATTGCCGCAAGAGAATCAACAATATTAGTTTCAGTGCCTTTATAAAGAAACGCTCCTCTGTTTTCCGCAAGCTTATTCAAAAGATATGCTGCATCGACAGTCAGAATGACGGTGCTGTCAGCAATGGTGTAGTATCTATCCGCCGGTGATTGCGAATAATCACGGTCCAGTATAACGGCGAATTGTCCGGGCGGGACTACGGTACGGTTAAAGCAGCAGTTGGAGTGCCACGTAAGGGGTATCGCCCAGGGAATGACGGAATCGATAGTACTGCCGTCAGAAAGAAAAAGGCTGTCCAGGGAAAAGGTGTCGGACCCAAGGTTGAAAAACTCGATAAACTCATGCGACTCGCCGCCGGGAATAGCCGATTCAAGGCCAAGGGGGTCCTTCAGCATTTCGGTAATGGCGATTCGAGTCTCTGCTGTAAGGAAAAAGGGGATGAATATAAATAAGATAATTCTATGTAATAGAAAGATTGTTTTTTGCATCGGCTAAAAACCTACTCCTGCGTTTTCTGCTAAAATGTATGAGAGTGGAGATTAGGGGTGAAGATAAAGATAGCAGATAATAAATATGAAGAAGTGAATAGTAATTTAAATGAAATTGCGCGGAAAGAGCAGGGAAGAAATCGGTGTTTTCCGGGTATACGCCGTTACATCAGTTATCCTGAATAAAAATATCCTTCTCATTTTTATAGATAGCGAACTGATCATCAAGTTCCATTAATTCTATTTGGGACAGGCATTTTTCAGAAACATTAACAAGGCTCAGGGGACAGTTCGCTTTATCCGCAAGACTTCTGATTTTCATCAATAAACTCACCGAAATGCTGGTCATAGTATTGAGGTTTGAAAGGTCAAGGGCAACGCGTTCAATAGCGCTTGACATTTGATTTTTAACCCTGTTTTGTATCTCCCAGAGATGGGTTATGGTTATTGAATCGGGAAGCGTGATCCATAAGAGGTCATTTTTATTTTGAATCAGCACATTTTCAGTTGAAGCCATGGTTCCTCCTGACAGTAAAGTAAAACTATATGTTTAAAAGAAGTTAACGTTTCACTTTCTTTAAAAATGTTGTGTGTAAGATTTCCGGGGTACTTATAAGATTGTATAATCCTGCCGAAAGGTCAAGAAAATAAATAAAATAAATCAAAAATCCGTTCCCTATTGGCGAACTGGAGAAGGGACATAAAAAACAGTTGCTTGTATTGCGCATGCCGTTACTTTGAAATTAAGTAGGATTGCGACATCACCCGGTTGCCGTTCACCATACATTATACGGGCAATACTATTTCTCTCATCGTAATAAATTCCTATGTGTCTGTAGCACCCTGAGTCGAATAACTCATCTACACAACTTATCCTAATATAGCAATGAAGGATGTCAGAACCTGTTTGTCATTTGATACTGAACCATTATAAGCGGCTTTAATTTAGGCTGAACATCAATTTCCCTCGTCAGCATCTCCCAGAGGACAAAAAATACAACCAGAGTGATGAGAATATTAAGAAGCAGTTTTATAATAAACATTATTACTTCTTGTCCGGAATAAAATCTTTCTCAGTTTCATAAATGTTTAGTATGGTATCCAGTTTCATGAGTACCAACTGTTTCATGCACCTTTTTGATACATTAATAAGATACATTTCATAACCAGACTTCATCAGTATTTCTCTGACATGCATAATTAAAGTAACCGTAACACTATAGAGATTAGACAGGTGTGTCAGGTCGAGGAAAACACGGGTAATGGTTTCATTTAAAGCATCTTCAATCCTGTTCTGAATCTGTAGGGTATTTTCCCGTTTAATTGATCCGGGAAGCGTTACCCAGAGGATACTGTTTTTATCTTCGATGTGTAAACTTTCTGATACGGTCATTATGTTTTTCCTTTCATACAATTTCTAACCCGGCAGAGCTGGATAAGATTCTTTACGTAAGAATTATATACGCTTTTGCGCAAATAATTCTTTCCAAGGATCTAATAATATATTGTAAAGGGATGTTGGTAAAAAATCAAGGAAATTTCAGAGAATAGGTCACGGTGTAATAAACCGTAAAGATGAGAAATAATAATAATCGGCTTAAATTGGTAAATTTAGTTGAATATATGACCTGTTATATGTCATATTCTTAATAGTGCCCGGTCACTGAATATTGAGGAGAGGCGTTTAATATCAAAAAGATACTTCCCTATATTATTGCAGGAATACTCGTTGCCTTTATTGCTTTATTTGCTCGGGAGGTCGTTGGATTAAAAGGCCAGATTATACTCTTTGGGTGTTTAGTTGTTGGATATATTGCTCTTAATATTGGTATCCGGCGTATGCGGAAGAAACTGAAAAACCAGCTCTATCATTTAGATACTGATCTGCGTGAGAATATTCGTGAGGAGTTGGAACAAGAGGGGATCCTGGATAAAAAATCATAGTATAACCGGTTCCATTAAACTCT
>CBDVBE010000479.1:0-4411 GCA_965372145.1 uncultured bacterium
ATAAACATTTGTACCAAAGGCATAAGAATATGTAAAAGCTGGTTTCACAAACCAACCGGCTTAACATTTCTATATAGTACCAGATAGTCTTTGTAAAAGCATACAAAGCCTACTGGTCAACAACTGTTAGAATATTTTTATAAGTACCTTTGTTTATATATGGAATTCATCTTTTACTGTACTCGATTGAAATAACAGTTCTGTAAATAGGTGCATTTATTTATAAAGTGTTAGAATGAGATTGAGCAAGGAGCGCTAATTTATTAATTTAGTAACTCCGGGGTGAAGCACAGGGAAGCAGCATAACGGATACTATTTTCCCATAGAACGGGCTCTAATCCGAACTGAAAATATCCTTGATCTTCCCAAATATATCATACGTACCTTCAGTTTTTAGGGGTACCATTACTCTCAGGTTGTATTGCCGGTTATGATAATCATCTCGTATCACTGCATTTAACAAGTAGTTGCCTCCCTCCACAACACGGCCTCTATCGTTATGGGCGTTCCACCAGGTTATAAACACTTTTCGTCCCTGGTAATCTTTATAGTAGATACGAAAATTAGGATTAAAATCATTACGCCCGTTACAGCTCACGACCAAATTACCCACAGCATCATATACGGCTGCTTTGCAGTCAATGAGCTCAAATACCTGGTCAGGAAAACTGATCTGTGGATCAAATATTGTAATCACACCCTTCGATGAAATCGGGTTTTCAGGGAGCAACGAGATATCAATTGTGTTTGTAAAGGGATTAACCGGTCCTATAACATATTTCTTGAATTCAATGGGCGGCACCTTAATTTCCAGAGCCACCCTTTTATTGTTTGCGTACGCCTGTGTATTATTAATTGTATCAGCAACAACAGGCACCGCGTCGCAGTTAATCCAGATACTGTCACCTCGCCAGGGATATCCGGATATGCCAACAATCTCATTGACAGTAAATACACTGTAATTCCCTGATAAGGCTACCGGTGTCAAATGTAAAGTGTATGGTTGTAATGTCAGGTCTATCAGATTAAAAGGGGTGAGTGAAGATATAGTATTCACCGGCTCTGAAAAAGTTACCCGCAGGGTATCCTGACAAGCAGCACTGTTGTTAGACTTAAGCGAATAGACTGCTTTAGTAATGACTGGAGCCGCACGATCCTGCACACGGCACTGCGATACGACAGTATATTGCACATTGACAACAGAAAGAGACATTCTACCGCTCGTTCGGTTCCCGACCGGAGATGTAAAAATGCCACCCACAGTACCAATAACACACAGTGAATCCAATGGGTCATGTACCTTTACCGGTATCACTCCTGCGGCGCTGTCTGTCTCCCATACTGCCGTACATTTCAGCATTGCCAGGTCTGAAACATTTTTACGGAAATACATACGTATTGTTTCTACAACACCATTACCATCAGTATCAAAATAAAAAGCACTGTCAACCGGAATCGGACGTCGAAGTAACTGTAATGGTACCGGTGTATTCATAAGGTGTGCATGATTACCTGAACTGTCTGTTACCGGACCGGTATTCAGTATTTTCAAAAAATCACCGGCCTGGGGAGCGTCCGGGGTCAAATCAGGGACTGCAAACTTGATTAATAGCTGTCCCCCCAGGTCAAGCGCGGTATCCACGACTGTCAACACTATCTCACGTTCGTTTACCAATCCCTTGTTTTTTATCAAAACAAAAGATTGACCGGTTATGACCGGCACGTTTACTTTTTCGGTAAAGGAAACTATCAGTGAATCCGGACCGGGAAAAAACCGCTCGGTAATTTGAGCACTACCAAGCAAAGGACCGATGCCGTCCAGAAGACGCGCGTTGCGCGTTACCGTATTTCCCAGAGAATCATAGGTTACTGTTATATCACCTATACTGTCAGTTAATACCGGCGCTGTAGCTGCCGGAATAAAGGGAAGCTGGATTTCAGTGGGACTGACAACATTAGCCGTGACAACCGGGGCGGTAATTGGTGTATTCAGTTCCGGCCACCAGATGGTCGAGGTATACGGGACAAAAGTGTCCAGGGCTGCTGCAAAAATTATTCGTACCTTGTCACCAATACCGTTTCCATTGTTATCCTGGGCGAATGCCTGGGAAATAAAAGGCGGGTTCGGGAGTTCAAAAACATCAAGAATATTAATAGTTATAATGGCACTGTCATCCAAGGCCTCCGGAGAGCTGCCCCTTACCTTCAATACATATTTGTTTTTAACTTCAAAATTAAGCAGCGCTCCCGCAGAAACAACAATCTGCAATGAATCAGGAAGAAAGGTAAATTCAGGCACACCGGAATCCATGGTCACCGTAACCGGTATTGAATCAGGCACATTTAATTGCAGAGTGCCTGCAAGAGTTCCGCCTGGAGAGTTCTCATGTACCTGGAATGTCTGATCGCTTATCAGGTCACCAACAACATCGTTAAGAATGTTTACCTCAATCAGTGCCGTATCGTTCACTGCCTCGCTGTTTTGTGCCATTACGGTAAAGTAATATTTGTTTTTGACTTCATAATCCAGAGAAGCGCTGTCGCTCACCAGGAGGCCACGGGTATCCTGGGTCAGGATAAAATCCTTTACAGGAGTAATTATAGCGATGGTAACCGGTATACTGTCCGGCACATTAAGAATAAAATTACCGATCAGAGTCAGAGGAGTGGCGCTTTCTTTGACATTAAAGGACTGTGGTGATATGAGATCGCCGAAACTTACATCTATAATATTAATAGTTATTATCGCAGTATCGTCGTCGGCTTCCTTACCATGGGCAACGAGTACTATCTGATACTGGTTCGTGGTTTCGTAATCCAGAACAGTTAAAGGAGTAATGGTAATAACCCCGGTTGAATCGTGTATTGAAAATTCAGGAACGCCGGTAATCGTAGTGTAAGTGACGGGAAGGGAGTCAGCTAGCAATTTACTTACCGTGCCTACGATATGTCCACCGGTGGCTGTTTCCAGAACATTAAACGACTGGTTTACCATAAGATCTCCCCAGTCCTCATCAGTGATATTGATAGTTACTAGCACTGTATCATCTTTTGCTTCCCTGCCTTTTGCCAGCAACGTGATTACATACTGGGTCTGCGTCTCATAATCGAGAACAGCTCCTGTAGCAACGGATATCGAGCGGGTAAGTGAATCAAAGGTAAATTCCGGCACACCCGACAAAAGCTGAACTGTAACACCAAAACTGTCTGGAACATTCAGGGGGATCGTACCGACAATCCTGCCGGCCGGTGCATTTTCAATTATCGAGAAAAACTGATCGACGGCCAGATCACCCCAGTCCTGATCTGTAATGTTTATCGTGATTACGCCAGTATCATTTTCTGCTTCCGAAGCCTGTGCCATGAGTGTCAGGGTATATACATCCTGCTGTTCTTTATCCAGTACTGCCCCGGGGGCTACAGTAATCACACGAGTGGGTATATCCAACTGAAACTCAGGTACTCCCTGTATTACCGTGAGTATAACCGGTATCGAATCAGGTACATTAAGTACCACACCGCCAACAAAGGTGTTAGCCGTTGCGTTCTCATTGACCGAGAAAGCCTGGTCCGTAATCAGGTCCGGAATATTCTCATCCTCAAGGACAATCTGAATACGCGCCGTATCAGGCTTTGATTCCGGGGCCTGAGCGGTTACATGCATGATATATTGCTGCTGCGTTTCAAAATCAAGCACCGCACCGGTTGCAACAGTAATCTCCCGTGTAGCAGGGTTAAAGAGAAACTCGGGAACGATGGTTACAGCAGATATTGTTACGGGAACAGTGTTTGGTACTACAACAGACACAAAGCCAACTGAAGTTCCGGAAGGGCTGTTTTCTTTTATACTGAACGTCTGATCATTTATAACATTCGGAATAAAAATATCCTTAAGATTTATAGTAATTGCCGCTGTGTCATCTTGTGCTTCAGCCGCTTGTGCACAAACATACAGTACGTAGGTTTGCTGGGTTTCATAGTCCAGTACCGCTGTATTGGAAACGGTAAGGACCAGAGTGACAAGATCAAGATTGAACTCGGGTGGTGCTCCGGGAAGCACACTGAGGACCGGCATCGGGTTTGTTATATTGAGCGTCAGAGTACCTACAACAGTACCGCCCGGGCTGTTTTCATCGATTACAAAACCCTGGTCGGTTATAAGGTCACCGACAAATTCATCAAGAACATTCACCGTCACTGTTGCAGTATCATAACTAAAACCGGAAGGCTGCATATACTCAGCGACCACTTGAAATGAATAGGTTTGAGTGGTCTCATAGTCAAGAACCGCAGTTGAAGAGACTGTTACCACTCCGGTAGTTGATAAATCAAACTCCGCAATAGTGTTTAACAGGCTGAAGGTAACGGGGCCTGGTGCTGTTGAATTGATCTGCCCCACAAGGGTACCTGC
>CBDVBE010000480.1:0-4406 GCA_965372145.1 uncultured bacterium
CAAAAACATGCGGGAATGACTGTCATCTGTCAATATTTAACAGAATCTAATTAAATAAAATCGTTTAAAAGGAGTTTAAAAACTAATTTAAAATTCCATCCTTTCATACTATAAGGAGAATCTTTATTTGTATTATTTTTATGTAACAGCATCTATGAGGGATATATTTTTAATCCTTCTTCTATTCTCATTATTACTACTAAAAGTGAGGTTGTGTGAATATCCTAAAGGAAGTTTTAAAACATGAAGTTTTTCCTGCTCTCGGTTGTACTGAACCAATTGCAGTTGCCTATGCAGCAAGTATAGCAGCAAAGGAAATAACCGGGTCTATAAAAACGATAAAAATCACCGTTGATCCCGGGGTATATAAAAATGGTATGGCGGTAACAATCCCGAATACCGGCGGAATGCATGGCAATTTAGTAGCAGGCGTTCTCGGGGCACTCATAAAAAAACCGGACTTAAAAATGGAAGTGCTGCAGACTGTTAAAAAAGAGATGATTCAGAAAGCAAATAAACTTATACAATCGAAAAAAGCTCACCTTTCATATGACCGTACTAAAAACAGCCTGTATATTGAGGTATTTATCAGAAATAATAAAGAATCAGCACGGGCAATTATAGAGCACGGCCATACAAACCTCGTTTATCTTGAAAAAAACAAAAAGGTTCTCTTCTCTCAGCGGGACACAAAAAGTTCTTCCAAAAAGCAGGCATATAAAAAATATCTTAAAAAAATGAGCATTTCTGATTTAATTAACGCGGTGAGACGTATGGATAAATCAGATCTCGCATATATCAAACAGGGCATTGAAATGAATCTTACTGTTGCCGAAAAAGGCCTGAAGTTGAAAAAAGTCGGTTACTATCTGGCTGATCTTGTAAAAAAAGGATACCTCCTGGATGACATCTTTTCCTCAAGTAACATATTAGTAGGTTCTGCTTCAGATGCGCGAATGGCAGGGATGAGTTACCCGGTCATGGCAAGCGGCGGCAGTGGGAATCAGGGAATTGTCGCTATTCTCGTCCCGTATACTGTTGGTAATGCCTTTAACATTACCGACCGAAAGATTTTACAGAGTATAGCCCTGTCACACCTGATAAACAGCTATATAAAATGTTTTACCGGAGACCTCTCACCGTTATGCGGCTGTTCAATCGCTGCCGGCGTGGGTGCAGCTGTGGCAATAGTCTATCAACTTAAAGGCAATAATATGAAAAAAATTACCCTGGCGATAAACAACCTTATCAGCGATCTGGGAGGCATGTTATGCGATGGCGCTAAAAGCGGGTGTGCCCTGAAAGTTGTCAGCTCTGCAGACTCCGCGATCAGATGTGCTTATATGGCTGTTAATAACCATGGTATTACTTCCTACGAAGGCTTTGTTGGAGAAACTGCTGAGGAAACTATCAAAAATCTAAGCAAAATAAGCGAAATCGGTATGGCTAAGGTTGATGATACTATTCTTGGCATTATGAAAAAAAAGAAATTATAATACATACTATATCACTCAATCTTTCTAAAGAATAGCCTATGCATATCCAGATATTTTCTATCGGTGGTACAATAGACAAAGTCTACTTTGACAAAATGAGCACCTATGAAGTCGGCTTTCCCAGTATAAAAGAAATCCTGGGAACCATGCCCGTATCCTTCTCATTTACCATTAAATCACTATTACGGAAAGACAGTCTTGATTTAACCGATAAAGATCGTAAGCAGATATATACCCATGTTGTGAAATGTAAAGAAGAGAAAATTCTTATCACGCACGGTACTGATACTATGATTGAAACAGCAAAAGCATTACATGATATTCCTGATAAAACAATTGTACTCACCGGTGCACTTGAGCCGGCAGGATTTAAATCCAGTGACGCGGTGTTCAATATTGGCACGGCACTCGGTATATTAAATACGGGACAACACGGTGTTTATATTGCCATGAATGGAAGAGCGTTTAATCCTCACCACTGCAAAAAAGACAGGAAGATTGGGAAGTTTATTGATATGTAAATATCTCATTTCTTATCAACTGCTCATGAAACAAGTAGCACACACTTTTAGTATTCTTTCCCTTTTAATTATTACCTCAGCAGCAGACCTTGCCTGGGAATGGAAGAATCCATTACCCGCAGGGTTTCATCTTAATTCTATCAGTGTACTTAACGAGCATACGGCAATCGCCGCGGGTGAGCATGGCGTTATTCTCAAGACTTCTGATGGAACTACCTGGGATATAATTTCAAATAAGATACATAGTTATTACCGTTCTACTTTCTTTATCGACAGTCTTACGGGTTGGGTTTTTGGCAGTGCTGATGCCGGAAATAAAACGGTTGTATTACGGACTTCTGATGGCGGTACAACCTGGACAAAATATGTGAGTGAAGGTCTTGAATCCTACCATGACATCTTTTTTGTTAATAAAGATACTGGCTGGTTCAGTTCAACGACACAACTGTTTAAAACAATTGATGGCGGTGAAAACTGGCAGGAATGGTATACCGATACGAACCATACCTTTTACACCCTCTATTTCATACATCCGGATACCGGATGGGTCAGCGGTTCAGCCGGTACTATTCTGAAGACGACGGACGGTGGTACAAGCTGGACACCCCATGCAACACCTGATGATCTCAACAACATATTGGATATCTTTTTTATTAATGCAGATACCGGCTGGGCAGTGGGAGGAAAGCCACTCCTTATTGGATATACCAGTGTTTTACTGAAAACAGTTAATGGTGGGGAAACCTGGAAGATACAAACTTGTGGCGGTTCCGGAATATATGAATCTGTTTATTACACCGACAGCAATACCGGCTGGATATGCACCCATCTGGGTAATATTCTTAAAACCAATGATGGTGGCTCTACCTGGGAAATACAGATTGATCTCAGGATCGGGGACCTGACTTCATTACAGTTTACAAATAATCTATATGGATATTGCGTTGGATTTAATGGAAGGATTCTTAAAACCTCTGATGGTGATAACTGGGAATTTCTCTCACAGGGAGAACAGGCATTTGCATCCCGGATTAACACACTACTGTTTACCGGTGAAGAGACAGGATGGGCCGGCGGATACTGGCATAAATTAAGCATCTCAAATCCAATCCTTTATAAAACATCCTATGCCGGTGAACGATGGGAAGAGGTCGCCCTGAATACCAATTACACCTACTTTACAATTGTGGATATCTCCTTTACTGACCCCGGTAATGGCTGGGTGCTTCTCAGCAGGGATACATCTTCGCTTCTCTTAATCACATACGATAGTGGTGCTACATGGAAAGAGATGTCAATAAAGCCCGGTATCTCATTTAAAGGCAATGCACTCTTTTCTCTTTCTCCAGATACAGGATTTGTCATTGGAAAAGAAAATTATACTTCCGGGAAAATTTTACAAACCACCGATGGAGGTACCAACTGGCAAATTATTACTATTGATTCGGTAGATACGATCGCCCCTCTCGAGGATATTCAATTTATTAACCGCCGGAAAGGATGGGCGGTCGGGGGAAACGGAACCGTTGTGCATACTGATGACGGGGGCGTAACGTGGCATATACAGAACACCTCGATTACAAGTGATTTATGTGCAATACAATTTATAAACGATAGTTTAGGATGGGCCGTGGGTTTTAATAAGGCCCTTACAACAACCAACGGCGGATTAACATGGATTGATAAAACACCTGGTACTACCAACCTTCTTTCATTTACTTCCCTCTACTTTACTGATTCAATCACGGGATGGATCACTACGAATACCGACACCCTTCTGTTTACTGATAATGGCGGAAATACATGGAAGGAATGTCCTGTAGGAATTGGACGTCATATTTCAACTATCTATTCGCGCGATGGAAGAAATATATGGGCCGGGGGAGATTATGCAACCATTCTGCACAGTTACTATGAAGGGTCTATATCGATTAAAGATAAAAATGTTATGCCATCTATGACGGGTGTGCTCGTGAAACACTATCCCAATCCAGTTACAGAACAAATAAACTTTACATTTTCTTTACGGGCTCCTTCTGCTGTCTCACTGGCACTATATTCTCTATCCGGGAAACGGGTTGCTGCATTGGTAAATAAACAGACTATGAACACAGGGCAACATTCTTTAATTTGGAACCGAAAAGACCTGCATGGCCAGCATGTCCCGCCGGGCGTTTATTTTTCCAGGCTAACAATAAACTCCTTCGTAATTATTAATCGGCTTATTCTTTTATAATCTATCTGCGGTTTGTTTCTATCTATCTATTCTATTACACTGGAGTCAAATTACCGCCACCAGAGGTGGTGGCTTGATTTGTTGCGGCTGAAAACCGCTGAAAAACAAAAGCACGACAGTGCCCGAATGAAACAGTGGTATCTCCATGCATAG
>CBDVBE010000481.1:0-4398 GCA_965372145.1 uncultured bacterium
GGTGAGAAAATGGTAAGAAATGAAAAGACATAAGTTAATTAATTACCACCGTCCCCTTACTTTGAGGAATGGTAAGCAGTAACTGTAAGATATATAGATAAAACAGGGAAACCTGACATTATTAAGATGTCCTCCAGTTAGGGGACGAGTAATCTATGCCCCTATGGGGCTATACGAACCACCGGCTGTGCCGGTGGGTACCGATTTTTATCGTCTTCCTTTTTTCAAGTAGGAATGCTTTTGTTCAAAACAAAATAGATTAAGGAGGTATCCCCTTCGTTCATGTAAGCGCAATTAGTGGCAGATTGGGGTTGAAAAATCGCAATATCCTGTAGTCATTTTCGAATAACCTGAATAAAGGAGATACCTCCTATAGATTATTTATAAAAATTACGAAAAAATTTCATATCATGTTAAAATGCGACATGTAGCTTTGCGGGGGTGGTACATAAGGTATTGCATTTTTACTGTTGGGAAAAGCCCGTAAGGGCCTTGTTTAGAGTTTACTTTTTACCGATATCGCTGTCCTGTAGTAAAATCAACCTCACCCCATCAAGTCTCGGTTTTGCTGCAATAATTGCATTTTCAAGCTCCAACATTTCATTAACCGTATCCTCAATTTCTTCCCTTGTTATACTCGGGTTTACTTTATGCAGAGCCGTGAGTCGTTTAACTTCATTACCGACAGTCTTATGCATAATCTCAATGGCCTGTTTAATAAGGTTACTACATTCCACATCTGCAATCTCCGCTGCTTTATCGTGCATATCCGGAAGAAGTTTCTGTTTTATTTCAGGTTTTTCAAGAATTGGCAGAGATTTGCGGGGTGAAATGTTTTTTTCAAAGTCAGGCCTGTCGAGCAGGTCAGATTGATCCTCAAGGGAATGGTTTACGATTATTCGTATCGGTGCCGGCGGTAAAAAACGATCAACCAGTAATTGAGGCGGCGCTATGCATTCTACAACGAATAGTGCTTCAAGAAGCAGGCCCTGTTCTCCGGATGATTGCAGAATCGCAAGTGCGGCATTTCCCTTTTCAGAGCTGAGAAACATGTCGATTCCATTGCGCACTGACGGGTGGTCCGGGGTAATAAATTCAAGATCCTCCCGGGCAATTGCAGTTGCACGATCGAAAGTGATAAATGGTCTTGCAGGTGACAATCCGGGAAACTCTTCATCGGTGGCAGTGACTGACCAGAGTTTACTTATATTCGTAGAATTTTCCTCAATAATCATACCGTAGGTTTTATAGAGATTATGAGTAAAATCTTTAAAGGACCTTTCTTTTTCGATTTTCTTGATACTATCGACTATTTCCGCAGCTTCCTTTGGCCTGAACGAGTGCTGTTCCATAAGTCGATCATGGCCGGCTTCCAGTTCTTTAGTGATAATTGCTTTTTGCTTCTTTGCTAATGCAATACATTGTGAAAGTTTTTGTTCATAGTCTGTATCCGTTTTTGAATCACCGGTCAACAGGGGATTGAGAGTCTCCCTGATTTGATCAAACATTTGAGTAGCGCCGGACAGGGTAGTACTGAAAATATCGAGACCTTCATTGAAAACGGTTATCAAAGGTTCATAGGGGGTACGGCGAATAAAGGGAATGTGTATAGTGACAGTCTGTGTCTGGCCAATCCGATCAAGCCTGCCGATACGCTGCTCGATAAGTTCCGGATTTGCAGGAACGTCCCACATGATGAGGTGATGAGCGAATTGGAAATTACGGCCTTCGCTACCGATTTCAGAGCAGACAAGGAGCCGTGCACCATCTTCTTCTGCGAACCATGCTGCATTACGGTCTCGCTGGAGAAGTGACAACTCTTCATGAAACTCGGTAATATTCATGGTTGTTTTACGTTTCAGTGCCATTACAATATGTTTCACCTGTCCCCGTGTATGACATATGAGAAGGAATTTCTCCTTTTTCATGGAACGTACCAGCTCAAAAACAAATTCCAAACGAGGATCTTTTGTGTAGTGCCAGGAACAGGACTCAGTATTGGTACCATAATTGTTATATTCCCTCACAGCCTGTTCACGCGTATCTTTTGGCGCCTCAAGGGGAGCGATTGCTACTTTGCGGGCAGGGAAACCGCCCACGGTTGTTCGCGTGTTACGAAACATGGCGCGACCGATACCGTACCTGTCGATAAGTCCGGCGACCAGTTGTTTACGCGCTTCAAGAGTTAGTGTGTCGGAGGATGAGACGGATGCGAGAATGTCTGCGCAATCGGGGAAATAGGTAAGCAAAGCCTTTTTATCTTCATCAGTGATATGTTCATGATCGAGCACCCGGCCGGTAATTGCGGCGATTACACTATGATGCTCAGCCTCATCGATGAAGCGATCGTAATCCGGATACCGAAATGGATCAAGTAAATGCAGCCGCGCAAAATGGTTCTGTTCACCATGCTGCTGAGGAGTGGCAGTAAGAAACATAATATCATTACACTGTCCGGACAGGTTCTCCACCAGTGTAAACTCATCCGATCCGGGAACCAGTCTGTGCGCTTCGTCAAGGATAAGCAGATCCCACTGTGTTTCAGTTACCTTTTGTGCCACCTCTTCAGTATGAGCAAAAAAGGATAGGGCGCCCAGGACAAGTTGATCATAATAAAAAGCGTTTCTCTCATCTGTATCAGATAGCTGCGATGAATGATATTCCTCATCATATATTCGGAAAGTAATATTGAATTTTCTTAGAAGTTCTACAAACCAGACATTAACAATAGATTCAGGTACAAGAATAAGTACCCTCTTAACATGTTCACATATAAGAAGCCTGTGCAGGATCAGGCAGGCTTCAATGGTCTTTCCAAGCCCAACTTCGTCTGCAAGCAGTACCCGTTTTCTGTGCAGAGAGGAGACCTCATTGGCAATATACAGCTGATGGGGGAGTAGCTGAATTCTCCCGCCGATATATCCCCGAACCGGTGAACTGTTGATGCGGGATTTCCAGTACAGGGCGTTATATCGCAAAATGAAATCCTCACTGGAATCTGTATGCCCCGCAAACAGCCTTTCAAGAGGAGTAATGAGTGCTATACGATCACTCAGTTCCGTTTCAGGAAGGCTTCCCTGCTGACAGAGGTATATGATAGTACCATTGTTTTCCTCAAGAGATGAGACTGTATCTGTGGTCCCTTCCCGCGTTGAAATAGTATCACCCGGTTGAAAGCGGACACGCTTAATAGGTGCACTTTCAGTGGAATACTGGCGGATGCAGGCGTTGTCCTGAAAAGAAATCGTGATTCGTCGCTTTTCAACCTTAGTAATTGTACCCAATCCAAGTTCAGGTTCCATGGTGCTGCACCACCGCTGGCCGGGGGCGCATGTCTCAAGGTTGCTTTCCGCAGCATGAACGCCATGAACAATATGCTGTGATTCGGGGGGCAGGTCCCCACCGAGGTCTCCATGCCAGTGGCCCTTGCTCTTTTCTTTATAAGCCCCAAATCTTTTTCTTGACAATTGATCTCCTCTACCGGTAGTACTGTTTGAATAATGCTCTCTGAGGTTACACAGGTAAAAATACAGGTAAAAATAGTTGCCGCAGATATTCTTTGCGTTGGCTGGAATTAACTCGATTAAAAAACATATCAGAACCGTATTACTGAAGATATAAATTACCGGGTTGGATGAATAACAAGCTTCTTGACCGGACTGCATAACAGGGACGGTGGTAATTAATTAAGTTATAATATGTATTATCAGCATGCCACGTAAAGCAATAATAACTGTTACCGGTGCAATTCACCATATCATGTCTCGCGGAATCGAAGGTAAACAAATCTTCCATGAGGACAAAGACCGTCGTTTCTTTCCTACCAATCTTGGGTAATTGGTACCAAAGAATTTGTTTCAAAAGCTATGGTAGCCGAGGGTGAGAAAATGGTAAGAAATGAAAAGACATAAGTTAATTAATTACCACCGTCCCTTTACTGTGATTGGTAAGCTTAACGGCAGCAGACCCTAGGCGTTACGAATATGAAAGTATTAGCTTAAATAAATATTCATACGATCTTCAACATGAAAAGATAAAATCATCACAAAACTTGCCTCCGCAATTTTCTTTACTTTACTATATACAAATTTTGAACTCCGATGTGTCATTTCTCGACTATTTAATTATAATAATTCTTATTTATATCCATAAAAGCACTCTCATGAAAAAAACATATTTAATTCTGACGATAATCCTTTCATTATTTTCTCTCATCTTAGCAAGTGCACCGGATACATTATGGACAAGGACATATGGAGGTTCTGGTTCGGAAGAAGGATATTCAGTCAAGCAGACCAGTGATGACGGATTTGTTATCGTTGGATACAATGGTGATGTATACTTAATACCTGAATTTTTCACTACAAACAGGAAAATTTGTTTTGAAATAATAAAAAC
>CBDVBE010000482.1:0-4395 GCA_965372145.1 uncultured bacterium
CAACTGATTTGTTAAATGATACCTGAACAGTCAATAAAACTTTGTATTTGTAACAGTATGTTAAGCAGAGGGGCATGAAAATGACCATTCTGCTTCTACATAATGTTATCTAGGAGCTTTCGTACTCGCTCTTAGGGGTAATACACCTGAATAGTTACATTTGTTATAAAGATATCTTCAACGGTTTTTAACTGTTTAACATAGTATATGGCATCACCTCGAAATACAATAAGCGGCCTGGATATCAACAGAACAAGTGTCTGTTATACCCGATGTCTTCCAGAGGATCGGATGATCGTTAATGTCTGTATTCAACCACTTGAATCAGATGCAGCGGATTATTGGCAATCAGTGTCTAATGGCTTTGATGAGTTTTTAAAAGAGTTAAAAATCCCGGGGGAAAATGTTGTCTCATCTCTGCCGGGAGAATATGCCATTATCAAGAAAGTCCTTCTGGAGAGTGATGAAACGGAGATTGACGATACCATTGAATGGGAACTAAGTCAACAGATTGTCGGATCTATTGATGAATATGTGTTTGACTACCAGAATATGAACACAGCTCCCGGAGGTGAATTCCAGAAGTATCTTGTTGTCGGGTACAGAAATACTGCCGTATCCAGGCTGTCAAAACTCCTTCGCTCGAAAAAGCTCAATCCTATTATTATTGATTTAGATGTTTTTGCCCTTATTAATGTGTTTGAGATCAATTATGACGATCTGATATCAGTACCAACGCTGATCGTGTTTTCAGATGAAATAAAGACTAAATTGATTTTAACAAAAGATGGTAATTTTGTTGATATAGATATAATTGACAATACAGAAGAGATGCAGACTGCTGACGGTTACCTGCAGGTGCTTAATCCCTTAATAAAAAAACTCTTCGCCTTTAATACGGAATTCTCGAAACCGGATACCATTCAAACATTTCTTACCGGGTCATATTTTTCTCAACCTGAGAATGTTGAATATGTTAAGGCCGCAATCGAGAATACGGAAGTACTCTTTCCATTTCGGAAAATTTCATGTACCGCGGGAATGGATGATGAGAAGTTACAGGAATTTGCACCCTTGTTGTCAGTTTCAGTCGGGCTTGCACTCAGGGATATTGACTGAATAAAACCATGATACGAATAAATTTATTAAAGCAACCTGCAAGAAAAAAAGTTAAGCGTCTGGTAATTCCGCCAAAGCTGTTGCTCATCGGCAGCGGTGTGATCGGTGTGGTATTGCTCTGTATTGGAGGGTGGTGGGCTATAAGCTATTTTAATCTATTTTCGTCTAAAGCGTCAAGGAAAAGCTTAGCTACGGATGATTTTGTACCGTCATCACTGGTAAGTTCACATATGGTTGAAGAGGTTGTTGATGACCTTTCTGATTCGAAGGATAAACTCAAACGGCGCGGGATCCTTGACCTGCCGTATGAACAGTTGTCATTTGTAGAGAAAGTAAACTATGAGATCCATTATGCAAAGAATGTCTTTGATCTTCTTTCCCGTACAGCGCTCCCGGGGGTAGATTTTACCAGTGTTAAAATACTGTCATTTAAAACCTTGCAGGGAACCGGACTCTGCGATTCAAAGGAGAATGTGACCGGTTTCTTTAAAACATTAAAAAAAGAGAGAATTGAATTACACCCTAAACCTAAGACGCAGATCCGCAGAAGCGATGAAGGGTATAAATTTACTATATCCGGTAGTACCCAGTTCGGTCTAAATCTTGAGGCACCCTTTCTTCTGGGCCCTGAAGATATTCTTACCTATGATGATCTTGATATCACCGTAAAAAAAGTGGCTGATATTGCTAAAGATGGTAGTGTACGTATCCAATCAGGATTAAATCATCAGGAAGCATTTTTTGTAGGTGATTACAGGCGTCTTCGCTACCATTTTTCCGCTACTTCTTCATATAATAATTTCATTGCTTTTATCAATAATCTTTATGTACGACAAATCCCTTGTGCATTTGAAGAGATTCAGTTGTCCGCAGTGACCAATACTTCAGTAAAAATCGAAGCTGATATTATTTTTACCACATCTCATTAATATGAAACTGCGTATAATAGCAGGACACTTGAAGCGGCGAAATATCGAAATTCCTGATGCGGCAGTACAATTCCGGCCAACAAAGGATACTGTCAGAGGAGCTGTTGCCGATTATTTAATGAAAAAAATTGAAGATTCCACGGTTGCAGATATCTGTGCAGGAAGCGGCGCCTTCGGTTTTGAAATGCTGAGTCGGGGTGCTCAGTGCGTTCACTTTGTAGAAAAGAACCGGGTGTATTGCGAGAGAATCGGCTATTATACCCGTGTTTTCAATATGGAAGATCAATGCCGTATATTCAGAAAGGATGTTCGACACTATTTGAAAAGTTGCACAAAGAGGTATGATATCGTCTATTATGACCCTCCCTATAACGATGCAGCATTAGCTGAATTAGTGCCGAATATGCTGTCTATTGTTGCTGCAGATGGTATTTTTATTTTTGAACGGCGAAGGAAGGGAGCGGCATCTCAATCAGTATCAGAAGAATTTACCCTCCAGGTCCGCACCTATGGTAAGACCATGATCGAAATATATACGCATACTATTTAAAAAAGGATTTCTTATGCCAACAGCCATATATCCGGGAACATTTGATCCGATCACGAATGGACATATTGATATTGCAATTCGCGCATCGAATATCTTTACAAAAGTAATTGCGGTGGTTTCAGAAAATCCACAGAAGATGTGTCTGTTTTCGCCGGATGAACGATATGACTTGGTACATAAGTCCCTTAAAAACATTAAAAATGTTGAAGTGGTACGGCATAGCGGTTTAATAATCGATTGCATTGATAAGTTTAAAGCGACCGTAATCATCAGGGGATTACGTGCACTCTCTGATTTTGATTATGAATTCCAGATGGCGTTTACAAATAGACAACTGAATAGTAAAGCCGATACGGTCTTTCTCATGCCGAGCGCACGGTATACCTATTTAAGCTCTACCATGATCAGGCAGATAGCTCAACTTGGCGGTGATGTGAAGGAATTCTTGCCTGATTGTGTACAAAAGAAGTTAGTTGAAAAATTCAAGAAAAAATAATGGAAAAACCCTTTTATACCTGGGGTGTTTATGATAGACAGAACTCAGTAATTTGTCTTAATTTCTTAAGATGAAATCGCAAGTTATACTAAAGCATAACATTATGTCCCACAAAGGGGATAATGAACACTAACAACTAAAGTTTCAAGTGTTCATAATAGAAGCAGAATGGCCATTTGCATGCCCCTCTGCTTAACATACTGTAAAAATCCTTCATCCTTCGTCACTCGTCCTCCTCCTCGATCTGTTTAGGTTACAGTTAAAAAGAAAAAACCGAGGACGAGGAGGAGGACGAGATCGAGGAGGAGGACAATAGAAGGAAAGAAACTTGTTATTTAACTATAGTAAAAAGGAATCGTAACAATGTATCTGGATAATAATTTACGCTTACCTGTTGGTATACGTAACCTATTGATAATTACTGTAATTGTATTTATCCTTCAAATGGTGCCTGGTATTGGCACGATAATAATGAGGTTTGGTGCGCTCGTTCCTTCTCTGGTTTTTAAAGAGTGGCAGATCTGGCGTTTATTTACGTATGTGTTTCTGCATGGTAATCCATGGCATATACTTTTTAATATGCTTGCTTTATGGATGTTTGGTGTTGAAATTGAACACAGGTGGGGGACGAAAAGATTTTTGATTTTTTACTTTATAGGAGGAATTGGTGCTGGATTATTAAGTTTCCTGATGTGGAATGCATTTATAATAGGAGCTTCAGGAGCCGTTCTTGCCTTATTAACTGTCTATGCTTTTTATTTTCCTCACCGTCGAATATTAATGTTCTTTATATTCCCGGTTCCGGTATGGATTGCGGTAATAATAATTGGCGCTATTTCTATTGTGATGGCCGGTCAATCTGATGGTGTTGCTCATCTCACTCATCTTGGCGGTATTATTGTTGCAATATTGTATCTTAAATATTATAATCAGGTTATGTCTTCGATAACCCATGTTCATGCGGTAAAAGCTGAAAAAAAGATGCGTGGGCGTGCAGCAGTAAAAATTCAGAAAGATCGTTACTTTGAAGAAGTTATTGATCCCATTCTGAAGAAAATTTCGGAACAGGGAATGGATTCTCTGTCCAAAGAAGAAAGAAAAAATCTGAATCACTATTCTGATAAGAGGTAGCCGTTCACGGCTTGAAATTGGAAATTAGAAATTGGGAAAAACATAAAACGTAGCCGTTCACGGCTTGAAATTAGAAATTGGAAATTGGGAAAAAACATGAATACCAAATTTCTAAACAAAAAGTGTATAACTCAAGTTGGAAGTGCACTAAAGCACAATTCTTAGTGAAA
>CBDVBE010000483.1:0-4395 GCA_965372145.1 uncultured bacterium
CTTCAAGGGATGCAAGTGATTTGGCATTGAAGTCAAAATAAACTCACGCTAGGAGATGGTAGTAGTATTATTGAAGGCTGTGTACTTGAGACTTCAGATGGGGGATATATTATTAGTGGACATAAACAGGTTGCGTCAGTATACAAAATTTATGTAATAAAGACCAATGAAAATGGAGAAATAGGGAAATAACCTTCTATTATTGATTGTAATCAGGAGTCCACACACATGGCCAAAAAAGAATTTCACGGTATAAACGATTTTTATTTTGTAAAAGGGAAAGATTCTCCGGAGACAATGCCCGAAGATGTTGAAGAAATCGATGAGCCGCCGGCGAAAGATGAACCTGAGCTGAAAATATCAACCGGCGTCTTTTTACCCGGCCCGGATGGCTTTGATTTTCTCAAGGAGTGCAGTGCAAAGGTTAAAGTTGAGTTTCTTAAAGAGGAAAAAAAGAGTGCAAAAATAGATTTTACTCTGTTTTCCAACTATGGTGAAGGAAAAGATGCTGTGGAATACGACCATAAATACCAGGTGAGCGCTCATACAAACAAGAGTGAAGAAGATGCTTATTATGCAGAAGCAAAAATCCCGAAACTCTGGTACGATGAAAATTATTACAATGATTCGGATAAACCTTCAGACGCAACATGTGAATATTTTTTCAAGGCAGACCATCCGAAAGCTCAGGAAAGGAATGTGAAAAGTGACGTTCTGGAGATGCCGCAGGCAGAAGAAGAACCGGAGCTTGAAGGAGAAATATTTCTTAATACAAAAACAGATGAACTTGGTATAGTCAGTCCAGAGGATATGGAAATACTGGAACGTGAAATTAAAATTTCTGACGCGTTTCTTCCATATATGAAAGTATTTATTCCGAAAGAAGGGGCAAATGAAAAGGATCGTGCTGCAGAGGCGTATGCTGTAATGTACTGGCATAAGAAAGTTTGTGATGAGACTGACAATAATAAAATTGATGAGTTTTTAAATACTCTTGACACAAAGATCGCCAAAGAAAAGGATAACTATTTAAAGGAGCAGGAACAAAAGGGAGCAGTATCCGCAAAAGGCCATAAAATGAAAGCCGGTGATATCCAGGAGTACTGGTGGGTAACCGGGAAACGCATGATTCGTGTGCGAAATAAAAACGTTCCTAAACGATATCGCTGGTTTGACAGAAAAACAGTTGGTGAGAAGATACGCAAGGAACTTGATGATGACAAAGAGGGAAAAAAGGATTCAAAAGGGCCAAAAAAAGAAGCTGAAATAAAGATATTTGAAAAGAAACTCTTTCCTCCCGGAGAGGGTGAGCCTGCATGGTTAAAAGAGTTTAATGAAAGTTTTAAAAAAGATTTCTGGGAGGAAAATTCAATCCTCGATGGAGGAATCGGTGCACAATTCCTCAGATATTCTTATGAAGGCGCTGTCGGATCATCAATTAAATGGGATGATGATGAAAAGAGTATAAAAGTCGGTGCGAAGGTTGAGGGAAGTCTTACTCTTGCTAATGCTCAGGGAAATTTCACAATTAATTTACCCGATGAGAATGGTTTTGATCTTATTGAGCATATAAGAAGCGATAATCCGGGTCTGGTTGATGATGATAGCGGCAATGCGTTTCTTAAATTTCAGATTGCCGTAACAGGCTCAGCATTTGTTGGTGTGTGCGCATCTGTTTCAGCGAATATCGGTGTGGTACTTGACCCGAAAAGTCCGGAAGCAGGTAAGCCGTCAGATAGTGAGGAGTCGGTTTCTGCAGGTTTGGAAGCAGGTCTTGATCTATTTGCAGGTGGAAAGGTCGGGGCGGATGTTAAACTCTCTTTGCTGATGAAATTGATAGATGACAAAAGCGTTAGTGCTCGTGCAGTTGATTGGAAACCACTCGGAGATGCATCATTTGGAACCTGGGCCGCTGTGGGGGCCGGTGTTGTAGCAAGTTTTAAAGTCGGCTATTTCAACGGCCGTTTCAGGTATCATACAAAGCTTGGCGCTGTACTCGAATACGGTGCAGGTGCAAGTATAAAGGGTAGTGTTGGAGTAGAGAATGGCGCGAAGTTTATCTGGACGGTTGTTACAGCCTTTAACTGGAAGCATATTCGTGATGTGTTAGATCAAGAGGTACATGACTTCTTCCAGGGCCTGATGCTAAACTGTTTTTATACCGGAAAAGCTGTAGCTGAGATTTATGAAGAGATTCAAACCAATGCAGAAGGTGCACTTTTTGCAGTTAGTAAAGTTGTTGAACAGGGACTTGCTAAGGGAAAGGCCTTTGATGATATGCTGGATGATTTTGTCCCCGGATATTCAGGCTTTAAACAATACAATGTTCAGTTTTTAATTCTAAAATCAACCTATAACTTTCTGAAACAGACCAATCAGAATTATGATTTGAAAACCAGGGCTATTGAAGTTGTAGAAGCCGCTGTAAAAGATAAGTTAAACGACCGTTGGAAATACGCAACCTGGCAGATGAAAGTGAACTTGATTTATGATATGCGTATCGGAGGGTCTGGTATTGGTGGTTTTACAGAAGAGAGAAAAGAGGACGCGATTATTGCGGTGCTGGAGAGTGCAAGGAATGATGGGGAATTTGGGAAGATTGTTGATAAACTTAATGACGGTGATGTGGATCACAACAGAGAAAGTGTAGATATTAATAAATTACTTGACTTTAAACAACAAAATAGATTTGACATGTTGAAAAAAGAGCATAACTATTCTTAATGGGAAAGGAAAAATTATTATGAGAATTCCTTATTATTATTGGCTAATATTTTTTGTGGTTTTATTTAACTGCAAAAGTAAAGATTACGGTCAACCAAGACACAGCCGTTCCTTAATTAGTTTTACAGAAACACCTTTTCCTGGTGAATATGAAAAAGTGCGAAAATGTGTAATAAAAAAAGGTGCTGATGTAAATTACCGAGATAAAGAGGGGATTTATGGATATACCCCTTTACTATGTGCATCAGGTGCCACAGGAGCAAATTCCCGAACATATTCAACTCCTCACGAACGAGACACCGCCGAACAGGAAGCCGTTAAAATCGTCAAATTCCTCGTCGCCAATGGCGCTGATCTTTACGTAAAAGACCAGACTTCCAGCAGGCGCAACGCTCTTCATCTTGCCGCGCTGGGCGGATGGTCACGAATGATACGGACACTTGTCGAATTGGGCATGGATATCAATTCCCGCGACACGGTTAACGCGACTGCTCTCATGAATGCCGGAACTTCCGGCTGTCTTGATGCGGTAAAAGCCTGCGTGGAACTTGGCGCGGATATTAACGCTGTGATGAATGGCGGCTATACCGTCCTTGATGCCACAGAACAGTATAATACGGAAGAGATGTATGCTATGGAGTATGTGAAATGTAAGGAGCATGATGAAATTATTGAATATCTTAAACAGCAGGGCGCTAAGCGGGGAAAGGTACCGGGAAGCTAATAATACGGCGATATGGTTATACTATTTTTTCCTGTATTAAGTGTATTGTCTTTTGGGCGGTATCCACCGCTTTCTGTGCATCCTTTCGTATCGGGTCTTCCCAATCACCCGGGTATCGAACTTCCACGGCATAATTCGAAATAAGGGCAAATTGTTCCCGAAACATTTACAACTCGCTGCAATATGGTAGAGCAAGGTCAAGCAGGCGGACAAGATGGTGGATTTTTGGAAAAGAAAGCTTGTGAAATGTAAGTAGACTCTTCAACGCTTTCTCAACCGTTTGTTGTGCGTGGAAACACACTATGTCAGTTGGCCCCTCTGCCATCTCAAGTATCTTTTCGGCCGCAATCAGGTCATTTTTCGCTTTTTGTAACCAGCGAGCGGCAAAATCAGTACTTCCTTTCATAGATTATCTTTCCATTTTTTAATGCTTCGGTGATAATATGATTAGGAATGCCATCCCAATTGTTAACTTCTTCGGGAGTAAATATCAGAAAATCAACAGCACATGGCATTGGGCGAAACAGGAGTTGTAATGGCACAGATCTTTTATAATGGGGTAAATCTGATTCCATTACTATTAAGAAATCTACATCACTATCAGGGTTTTCACGATTTGAAGCATAAGAACCGAAGAGTACAATTTTTTCAGGATTAAACCTGTTTGCAATCTCTTTAGCGATGTTATTTATTGTTTCCCGGGAGACCAATTCCCCGACTTTTTGCTCTTTAAGTGTTATTGTTTTCATATTGTCTTTTTATGTGGTTTCCTTATGCATTATTAAACCTTTTGCCTTATAAAATTCGTATCCCACAGCTTATATTTTAAAAATAATATTTTTTGCCCGCTATACACTGCAAGATATTAAAGAAGTCTTCTCCGTTTACTCATGAGGTAATTGCAAAAGTCGAAAGCACAGAGGACACAATAGTTTCAGCCGACAGGC
>CBDVBE010000484.1:0-4390 GCA_965372145.1 uncultured bacterium
AGCATTGAAGGCTGGATTGCGGCATGAAGGGTTATACGATCAGAAAAGGACCCATCTCCCTCAAGAATAATAACATAGTCTTCAACATACTCCAATTCGTCAAGGGCATTGGTAATAGTCTGAGGATAGATCGTAGTACCATCCAGGTTTATCATCTGGGACTTCTGTGTGGGCATCGGGCCGATTCTATCTGAATTTCTTCCACAGCCGCACCCGCCGGGTAACTTGAAAGTCATACTACCGGTCCGGTACCGAAGAAGCGGCACACCTTCAACACCGAGCGGTGTGCCGACCAGTTCACCAGGCATTCCGTCAGGCACCGGCTTTCCATTTTCATCCACAATCTCAGTATATATTAACTCCGGATGTGCATGATTGCCGTTTTGTTCAACACATTCACAATAGGCCACGGACAGTTCCGTGACACCATAGGCACTATATGTCTGTGCACCGAAATATTCCTGAAGCTTCTGCCCGACACTGTTCAACTCAAGTGATTCATTGCGCAGGCTCTCTCCGACACAAAAAATTTTCTGAACTGACGAAGCCTGCGTATCAAAACCAGATTCTATCAATTGCTGAGCTAACTTTTTAAGATATGATGGAACACCGACAAGCACAGTCGGTTTTAATAATTCCAGGTAATGTTTCTGCAAATCACACGGCAATACTCCAATTCGTGTTGTATTAACGCCAAGGGTTGTTAAACCACGGTAATAAGCCATACCGGTGATAAAGAGGCGGTCAAGGCTAATCAATATCTGAGCCCTGTCTTCCGGTATTACGCCAGCGGCATTTAATGAGAGGGCTTCATTAAAAGCAAGACGGTCAAGATCACTTTTTGTCATGTAGTAAATCAGCTGCATTCCCGTTGAGCCGCTTGTTACAACTGTTTCTGCGACTTCACCCTCCGAAACCGCTCTGAACCGTTCAATATGCTCAATCAGTGTTTCCCTGTCCGTAAGGGGTAATTGCGCAATAGCTTCAAGTGAAGTAATATCAGATGGTTCAACAGAGGCCAGGCTTTCACGGTAATAGGGTGAAACCTCTTTAAGATGCTCAACATGATTGCGCATGGCCTTGACAGAACGGGCCGCGATCTCATCCTTTGATAAAAACTCCCATGAAAGCTCAGGTTTAAAAACCAATGATTATACCTCCGGTAGTAAAAAATGGTATTTGGGAAATTGGCAGTCTGGTACCATCCTTGTCTGAATACAGGTACATCCAGAGATTATCCCTGTCGTAAACATTCTGAATATCAATATAGTAAATCAGTTGGAGAAATCCAAAGCCATACCGACGTTCAAAGCGGATATCCAGACGATGGTATGGTTTAAGGCGGGTATTATTGAGAGGAGCATTGGTATCAATATACCATCGTTTATATCGGCTGCTGAATTGCTGTGTAGTAGAGGGTCGTCCATCAAGGTAGCGCCATTTTGCGGAAAGTTCAATCCTGTCAGCGATTGGCATGAACGGATGCAGTATTTTAAACCAGAGCTTATCATGAAATTTCTTTTTATACCACGACGATTTCAGCAGCTCCTTTTTCCACCCGCCGGTAACCGTAAAGGAGTGCCTGAAATCATAATCACCATCATACCATTCTCCTTCATGCCCGGGACGTAAATCCTTATAGAGTGACCTCGAAAGGGCCAATGCCATAGTCCAGAAAAACGAGTGGGTCAATTTCTTCTGAGCAAACAGCTCGATACCAAAGGTATGCCCCTCACCGTTATCAACAAGTTGGTCTGTCTGATCCAGCGAGTCTGGTGTTAACAATGATGCGTCAAATAATAAATTATCATACTTTTTATAGAAACCTTCAGTAATAATCTTGATATCAAAAGACTCGATATAATATTCAATACCGCCAATCCCTGTTATTGCCCTTTTGGGTTTGAGTTCTCTATTGCGGGAATCAATAATCATATCTACAAATTCAGGATCCTGATACTGAACACCGAATGCGCCGGTCAAATCAAGTTTTCCGCTTAATGACAAGACTGCATTTAATCGCGGAGACACAGAAAAACTATTGTTATACAGCAATCTGTCAAAACGGATCCCCGGTACCAGCCGAACGCGGTCGAATGCGTGGAATATACAGGAAACATACCCGCCATATTTATAGGTTGTATCATGGTTAACCGCATACTCACGAAATACAACAGGCTCATCCGAAGGATTCGTCACCGGCACACCGTTTGTATCAAGCTGGTAATCTTTCAGGGTATCAGGTTTCTCCTGCTGATCTATCATGAATTCAAACCGTTTGGCAACGACTCCAATAATCACTTTATTATTATTCTGCAAATTAAATGAGCCTTGTGCTTTTAAGGTCTGCTCATCATTCCAGGTGCCACCGGTGAACAGAGTATCATTACCAATAACCGTAGCCGTAATGGTAGTATCGAAAGTAGCATCCAAATTTGAAATTTCGATCGTTGTATCATATTCATATAAAAAGTCATATGCGAGGCGGTCAAAGGTATTGCCCACTCCCGATGCAACAAAAAGGGAAGAGAAGAGATCATTCCATTGTGCTTTCCAACTTAATCCTCCGGCATAAACAATTCCACCCGATTCTATCCGATCGAACTCAATTTTCTGCTTTCTTGTTTTTTTTATCTGAATAAAATCTTTTCCATAAATCCCGTTCATGTTTAACTTATGATTTTTGACTTTCTGGGAGAATTTCCCTTGAATTCCCCAGAATTTTGGAATGGGAATATCTTCTTCAAAATTGGCAATAAAATCCAGATAGCTTTTACGGCCGGATGCCATGAAATTAGCACCTTTCCATAATGGGCCTTCAATATGGCCGCCGGCACCTGCCATTCCCAGATCCAGACCACCCAGCACGATCGTTTCATTTCCCTCTCGTAAGGTGACATCAATAACAGAGGACGCTTTCCCGCCATATTGAGCGGGAGGAGCTCCCGCATTAAAGATCAAACCTTTAACAAGCAACGGGTTGATCAGTGATATAGCGCCGCCACCTGAATGCTGATCGGCATAATGGTTTGCATTCGGAATCTCGATATTATCCATTATCAACAGATTTTCACCGGGAGTCCCGCCACGAACCACTACCTCATTAACATTATCTCCTGCAGAAGTCACACTGGGAAGGTTCTGGACTACCCGCTGCACATCAACGAGAGCTCCGGGAGCCCGAAGGAGTTCATCGGCATTGATAACTTTCGTGGAAGAGGACATGTCCGATGCGCGGTGAAATGCAGTACTGCGTACCACCGTTTTATCAAGAGTAAGGATCCGCGGTACCAGATCGACATCAACCCGCTTTGTTCCCGAACCGGCAATGTATACGTCATTTCGGGTAACCGGTTCAAATCCGGAAGCCTGATAGGTCAGAGTATATGTCCCCGGTGCGCACGAATCAAAACGGTAGAAACCGGTAGAGTCAGTACAAGTAACGGTATCTTTTTCTACAATTGCAACCATTACCCCAACGACAGGCCTGTTTGACTGAGCATCTTGCACGGTACCAATTATCACACCGCCATACAGGTGTATTGAACATACCATTACCAGAAAAAAAGAACTCCATATAGGCATATAATTATAAACCTAACCCAGATAAACTGGATAAGTACCTTAACAAAATGATTTTCAGCCAAGAAATGGCAGAAACTCATTTCTAAGGTACTAAAAGTTTCAGTAAAATTAAGTTGTCAGAATTCAGAACTCAGAATACAGAAGTAATAAAAGGCATTTATCCCCCACTTTGCGGGACTAAAGCCCCATTAAACGGGAAAAAGTTGCAAAGAATGCTATTTCGGCCATCGCTCCTGATCTCTGAGACTGATAACCTTATCCCGGACAATAATAATATGGTCAAGCAGTGAAATATCCAGTATCTTGCCCACTGAGTACAAACGTTCGGTAATCTGCCAGTCAGACTCTGAAGCATGCACACTGCCACCGGGATGATTATGGGCCATGATTATAGACGACGCTCCATGTTTTAATGCTTTCTCTATAATCACCCGGGGATATACCACGCACTGGTTAACGGTTCCTGCAACGATCTCCTCGGTATCTAACACCCGATTGCTGTTATCAAGAAACAACACTGCAACAAATTCATCTTTCCTCATACCAAAATGAAAACGAAGGTACTCTTCAATATCTTTTCTTCGTGAAATAACTGACTGCTTCTCATATTTCTCACAAAGGCAATAAGCCATAACCTCTTTAAAAAGTGAAAGAAAATGTGCCGTCTTGGAACCAATCCCGGAAAACTGTGCCAATTCATCAGGTTTTGCATTGAGTATCGCACTTATCGTTTTATAGTGCGCAATAAGCTTTTATGGGGGTATCTCCTTGACTGGAGTAACCCCTACCCATTGTGTTCCTTGGG
>CBDVBE010000485.1:0-4348 GCA_965372145.1 uncultured bacterium
CAAAATAGCACTTCATAAACCGGCAATTACAAAACGGTGTATGTCCAGAGTTCTGGTGTTGCAGTATACTCCCTGCTATGCTAAACTGTTAACTCAAGCAAATTGTTAAAAATCATTTTTAATACAATCTCTTGTTAATACCATCACGTTTTTTTTAACCTTATTTATGCTTTTAACACCTTAGTAACCAATTAATACTCCCACAAATCCTACCTTATTACCTTATTCCTTTGCAACGTCTCCTGATAATGTTTAATGAATTGTTCATATTCCTCGGCAAAAGTTACTTTTTGTGATGATTGGGTTGATTAAGTATATATCTACATGTTTTATCAATATCAGATTTCGATACAGAAAAGGCTGAGCAAGACCTTTGCCATGAAAAATGACATCTGGTTAGTTTATTCTGGTTTAAGAAACGCTCAGAACTATCTGTTATAATAATAGCCAGTTGTTCTTCTGACAAGGTTGGGGATCTTGAAACTAAAAAATGCATATGTTCTTGATTTGCATATATTGCGTATAATTTACATGAATTATTATTTATAATTCCAGTAATATATTTCTCTATCCTCACACGATTCTTTTCCTGAATTACAGCTTGTCTCTCGTAAGTGATGAATACAAAATGTGTGTATAGATTGTTATATTCGATTTTCATAAATAATAAGGTTTAAAACTATTTGGGATTCCCGGGTTACTAAGGTGTTAAAAACATAAATAAGGTTTTTTTAATTCCATCACCTGCAATAACAGTGAGTTAAGCGGATGGGCATGGAAATGACCATTCCGATTCTACTCAATGTTATGCTTTAGTATAAAAATGCCTTGAAAATCCTGATTCTTAAACCTTTGAACTCGTGAAAGGGTACTTGTTATTAAATTATAATTGAAAAAATACATTTTAAGCAATAGGAAGTACTGGAGTAATGGTATAATAAAAATGATTAAAAATTCTTTACTCCCCTCCTCCTTTACTCCATTTTTTTACTGTTTTGCCTGCTCTTCCTGTATATATTCAGCCATGGTTCTGACCGAGGCAAAGATCTTACGACCGATATTTATATCCGGCACTGTTACACCATATTCTTTTTCCAGGAGCACGAGGAGCTCGAGCGTATCTATTGAGTCAAGTCCAAGTCCTTCCCCGATAAGGGGTGCTTCAACATCGATATCATCAGGTTCAATATCACTGAGTTTTAATGTTGTAATAATCTGTTGTTTTAATTCATTGAGTAATTGCTCCATCAGATTTCCTTCTCTAAAGTAAGTGTATAATGCATATGATCAAGAATAATTGAATTTGAAAAATCTTTGTTCTCCATCATGGCGGTAATTACCTCAAAAAAATACGATTCTTCGCTGCCATTTTGCGAATTATTCTGCAGGCTTTTCTCCTGAGTAAGGGACAGTATATAATTAGTTCCCGAATGACATTTGTGGGGTGTTAACATGAATGCATAGCTGAAGTTGCATCTGTCTTTTTCTGTGTTGATTAATGGAGTGCCTATATCGTCAGGTTCGATGCCGTTTACAAGGATTACAACCATTGCGTCTGCCTTTTTTAACGCAAGAATGCGTATCGCACTGTCCAGTGCGGAAAAACCCGGAGAAGTTGAGCTGACGAGGACTCGATTAGGGCCTTTCAGCTTAAACAGTATGGCAACTTCGGCAACCGGTGATGACGGCAATGTGGCTGAAAAATAGGCAGGGCTGGGAAAGCCGGCTGCGAGCGATTCCATGTAACGCATGTCCGTTGAAAAGGAGCCATATGCCGTACCGATACTTATTCCTGTTTTGTCGCCGTTATATTTATCAAAACCGGACAGGAGAAGAGCTGTAGAACTGAACGCCAATTTGTCAGGTGCATTTAATTTACCAAAACCGGTATGCAGTTTTTCATATACCTGTTTACGCTGTACATCAAGCGGAGAACCGCTCTGTTCTCCATTCCAGGGAACATGGCCGTGTGCTGAAGAGTACATGCCGGTACTGTGAAGGGCTGCAAATGATTGAATGTACACCCGTTCCATTTACTCGTGCTCCTCGACGATTACCGCTGAGTTTAGCCCACCGAATCCTGCTGCAAGGCAGAGTATCCGTGGTGATACAAGTGATTGTGCCTGCGATGATATCGGTATTGGTTCGTCAACACCATGATTTTCATACCCGATAGTCGGCGGCAGTGTATTTCTTTTAATACATTCAGCAGCAATCAGGATCTCAATTAGTGATCCCGCTCCACTGAGGTGACCGAATGCGCCTTTAAATGATGAACAGGGTGGATAAAGATCGCCAAAAAGCAGATGCAATGCCTTGGCTTCCATGGCATCGTTAAAGGGCGTTGCAGTACCGTGGCATTTAACTCCCCCAATGGCATCGGGCGAAAGTGCAGCATCCCTGAGTGCGGCTGATGCAGCGTTAAATAGTCCATCGCCGGTACGGGACGGTCCTGTACGATGATTCGCATCATTTGATGTGCCTGCACCGGAAATGATACTGTCACCTTCATAAGGTGTCCGAAAGGTGAGTAATGCAATGCCCGCCCCTTCACCCATGGTAAGACCATTCCGCTGTGTGTCAAAGGGTCTGGCACCGGTATCGGAAAGGGCGCTGAGCGTGTAAAAACCGTTTGCTGTAAACCGTGACAGGCAGTCGAAACCGAAGAGTATCGCGTGTGTGTACCGCCCGGTTTTAAGCAGTTCGGTCGCTATTTCAACCCCGACAGCACCTGATGCACAGGCATTTGAAATGACCAGCTTTTGTGCCGGGTGTACCATGAGTATTTCACAGATGATATCTACCTGCTTGTCAAGTAGTGGAGAGATGCCGTTTGTATACGTGTTTGAGACCACCGCTTCTTCAAGAGCGCTGATATCACCTTTTGCGGTACAGTATATAAAAATCATTTTTTCAGGGATGATTTCAGTAAGATCAATGTGGGACGCCAGCAATGTTGTACATTTTGTTAAATCCCTGCATGCAGGATCAGGAAAAAGTGCAAACGGAACCGGGACATCAAATAAAGGGCCGGGAATAATAGCATTCGCACCCTCAATCAGGTCACTTGCTGTCTCACTAAGTGAACCAAGTGGTGTAATTATTTCCGCCTGTTCAATAACAACTGTTTTCATGTATTCGTCCCCAGGGGGGAATGAAAATGTGTAACTCGAGCAGCATCATCGCGAAGAGCAAAGGTTTTGGGAAATTGTCTTATAAAAGTGATAGATGATTTTACTTCACTTTCAAAGTCCAACCCAAGACCAAAACACCTTTCATCATAATAATCCATTGCCTCTAACAACTCTCTCTTAGCTTCTTTGAGTATAGTTGTTTTTTTCATTTTTTATATCGTCTCTCAACTTCTGAAAAGACATCATCGGCAGATTGTCCTTCAGCCTTTCCCTCTTTAACCATTGAAACTCGTCTCTTTAATTCAGCCTCGTATTCCTCACTAAAGTATAAATCATCCTCCTGATCTAAACTGAGGATCAAATCATGAGCTAAACTCGCTCTTTCACTTACCGACAACGAAAGTACTTCCTCTCGGATTTTATCCACAGTCGTTTTCATAAATCTTTTCTCCTTCTACTATGTCACTATTTTGTTTTTACTATGTTCATAACGACAAGCATCACCTGCAAGTAAGTATCCGCCTAAGCCTAACTTGTCAGGTGAATGCGCTTGTTATGCAGCTTTCAGTTCCCTTACATGTAGTATTTCTTTCTCTTTCATTGCCCGTACATCATCAGAAACAAGCGTTACAACAGCCACAGTATCTCCTTCACCTGTGACAAATTCTACTTCCAATGCTTTATTGTTTTCGTATGTATGGACAACAGCTCCAATATCACCCTCTTCCAACCCATATTCCGGTACATTACGTTTCAAAACAACAGTATCGAGTTCCTTTATCATAGCTACAACTCCTTTCTTTATTGGCTCGGATATGAAGTGACGAATCTTGGAATCTCCTTTCCTGATTCTAAAATCCAAACTGTTCTTATCTCTACAATATTACCGTTCGGAGTGTTAATTCGTCCATTAATAATATATTTCGTCCCAAAATTAGTTGATTTTTCTTCTATAATATCGTTCATTTCTGCAACACCACGGATTTCTTTTTCAAGAAGGTCGGCATTTGACTCATCAAACCCTAAAGAACAAAAAAATTTTGCCTTTGATTTTCCAATCGGATGAGTCTGGGACAATAGATAATCCGTTAGTTTCTCTTTCGTAATAATAACTTTGTCTGAATTAGGCAATCTCATAGTACCTCAATTCATAAATAGTATAACGATTCTACTGAGTTGCAGTATGCTCCCTGCTATGCTTAACTGTCAACTCC
>CBDVBE010000486.1:0-4333 GCA_965372145.1 uncultured bacterium
ATCGCGAAGCGATTTTGTTCAACTACACAATATATGCAATAAAAAAATCAAAATTTCAACGCTAAAAGGTGCACAATATGTTCCAATTTGTTATAAATTGTGTAGTATTTGTTTCTTCCTTTGTTCCTTAGGGTGTGCCCCTCCTAATATTCAAATTTGCGACAGGGCTTTTAATTTTCTTTATAGCTTCACTGTTTACATGGGTGTATATCTGTGTTGTTTTAATACTTGAATGTCCCAGTACCTCTTGAATCTGTCTTAAATCTATGCCCTGCTCCAACAAATGGGTTGCAAAACTATGGCGTAACGTATGAATACCGCCTTTTCTTTTAATTCGTGCTTTTTTACATGCATTCTCATAAATTTTCTGGATTGTTCTTCGTGAGTAGGGCTTTCCTTTTTTTGCACCTTCGAAAATATATGTGTTGTTGTTATAGGATTCAAGGTAGTTCTTAATTTCGGATGCAATAATCGGATCAAGCATTACCTGTCGTTGTTTGTTTCCTTTTCCCTTTACAAGGATTAAATTTCGTTCCCATTGTTCCTCCTTAATTTATCCAAGATTTTGCATTGGGAAACCGCTAATACTAGGCAATTGTGGTGAATGATTTGAAAGAAGAAGAGGGGGAAGAAGGTGAGGTTAAGGAATAAAATGAAAAGCCACTGCCGAGGGTTTTTAAGGCGGAGGGGGTATTAGAATTTATAAGGTCAACGTTTCACAAACGGGCTAAGTGCTGAAAGTATTTTGCCCTTTTTGTGTTGGGAGAAGTCTTGGCGCTCATCATTATTTTGATTAATCAACATATTATGAAAGCAACTTCCTGAAGTTTAAGAAAACTGCGTCTTTAATTTCATTAGCATTCTTTTTATAGATTTCGGCTATTTCAGCTATGATAATAGGAATATCCATTGGACCACAATCTTTATCCTTAATTTTAACAAATGGTCCATCTGACTCGGTAAGAAGCATTTCCATTGGTATAGCCCGAATAATATTTCTTCCATTTCTTGATTTCGACATAGCGTGATTCACAGAGAAATAGAAACCATACTCAATAGCATTCTCAGAGGAAGAGAAGTAAATCATCGTGGCTAATAGACGCCGGCATAGAATAGAAGCTCCTTCGCAGCTAGATTGTTATAATGCACCCCCTCCGGCTGCATGTATTTCCTCTACAGCCACCTTTTGCGAACATTGTAATTTAATGATTATTTAATTAGTATCTGTTAACAATTGACAAATCGTCCTCGTCCTCGGTTTTTTTTAACTGTTAAAAAAACAGATCGAGGACGAGGACGACGGACGAGGAGGATAATAGAGGATAAGAGACATGCAATTTGTAATTGTCAATTTTACGTATTATACTGAGTTCTGTTACAGCATCCCACCTGTATTAATCATCTCTTCGAAATAACTTTAATTTATGTAACCGTTCACGGGTTTAAGGATTCAGGGTTTAAATCCAAAATTGTATGATTGCGGATTGGGGAATGCGGATTGCGGATTGAAAAAATCCAAAATCCAAAATCCAAAATCTAAAATCAAATTAGGATTATTCTTCTGTGGTATCCTGAGATGCTTCCTTGAGAACAGCGGGTTGTTCCTTTTTCTTGCGGCATATATCACAGGCCGGGACCTCAACACCCTCAATATCCCATCGTGCCCGTGCCTCAATAGTATCTGGAAATGCAAAATGCGGTTCAGGAGGGACCCAGGGGAACAGGCTGCCGACTGTATAGACATTATCGTTATTGTAATCGATGAAATATCCGAATGTTCCCTTCCCGCCGGGTATTGAATCAAAACAGAAATGATTGCTGCTGTCTTCTGTCGTATATACAACTGATGCTTCGATAGGTTTGAATTCCCATATTCTCAAAGGCTGAGGCTCTAAGCATGAGGCACCGCCTGAAAGGCTGTAGCATATATCTTTTGCAGCAATGGTGGTAAAGCTGGTAGTTACCACAGTGACGGTATCTTCCTCTTCTGTTGTATCAATCTCAGTCGTATCTGTTTTTGAAGTATCTGAACTGATCCGGGGAATATTCCCGGTAAAATCTTCAAAACAAGTTACCGGGATTGAAAATGTATAGGTCTGTTCAGGTGTTAATTTCCGGAGCGGTTTAAAAACAGATGTTTCAGAAAATGATGTATCAATTGAAAGCTTCACCGTATCCTCAAGTGAATCGGTTATGTACCATTCATTGACAAGTGCTCGTAGCGGTTTGGACCAGGTAATTGAAACTTCCGCTGCCAAATCGACAGTTCCTTTTGGTGATGTACCTTTTAAAACCGGTGGGACCGTATCAGGATACACCGTTCCATTAAAACGGATAGTATCCCGCAACACCTGCCCCGTATCGCTGCCGGCAGAGTCAGACCGTTTAATAATTCGCGGATTTATCGAATAAATCAGTGAGTATGAGCCGGTGGTGAGAGAGTCCTCCAACTGCAACACAAAGAACCGTGATTTCCTTATAGGAAGATAGCTCCGGATTCGTGGAGCTGTAACTGCCGAATCGAGTGATAGTATCTTCCATGCGTTATTCTCCATGCCATAATCTGCATCTTCAATCCACTCACCTAAAATCAATGTGGCGGAAATTGCTTTAATCTCTTTCACCATTGCAGAAAGTGTATCGGAAGATATGGGAAAAAGGAGAAAGGGCCCGGCTTCCTTTTCGAGAATAATTTTCTTTTCGCGTGGAGCATAAGCATTATCTTTTCCCGGTGTGATTCTATTGTCATTGTCTTCATCATGAAAGGCAAGAAGTATATATCTTCCCTTTCGTATATGATCAAATTGAAAGAATCCTGCACTATCTGTTTGAATTAAATAGCCGGGTAACTCTAAAAATACGGTATCAGGAAGAGAATCATTCTCACATCGAAACAGGGCTACCTTAGGCTGGATCTCTTTTTCCCCTGCATCAATAACACAGCCCGTTATAACACCGCTGTCTATAGTCGAGCCTGTGGAGAAAAAGAATTTGAATGGCGTACCAACTGACACCCCATGTAAATCGGTCAGTATTGTATTAATACCTATATGATAGGTGGTGGATTCAGCGAAGGCTTTTTTAGGGGCAATCTCTACACGCCTGCCGCCAATAGTAACTTTAAAACCATCAGTAAGAGTGGGAAAAACGGTAATGCTTTTTTTAACGTTCCGTGTATCTACCCATTCGGAAAAGTAGAGCACGATTTTTTTCTTTACCGGGTGATTCAGTGTGCCGGATTCAGGAATGGCTCGAACTATCCGGGGCGGCACCGTATCAGTCGGGCCTCCAGGCGGCCCCATCTGATGAGCACACGATAGAAAAAGCATCCCGGCAAAAAGGAATAGGTATGTAAATCGTGTCATGGGTATCTCATAAAATAAAGTAACATATGATAGTGAGGAAATAAAATACTATTTCCTGACCCAATACTATGAGAGGTTTTCTCATCTAAGAGGAGGATAAGAAGAATGAATACCTGTATGTTACTGTTTGGTATAGGTGTATGTCTTCGTGGGAACAAAAACCTGAATGCCCTCATCATTAATGTAGGTCACGAATAGTGACAGGTTCAATGTGTCTTTATTGAGTGCAAAAATACGTTCAACAATATTGGTATCAGGTATGAAAGGAATCTGCCTTGTGCCATTCGTATCGGTATAGGAGAACAGAATTTTCATATGAACCCTGTTTGAAATAACACTCCAGTGCCCAGTCTGTTCTAGTTCTACTGTAGAGGCCCCATAGGTTGTTTAAGTATATTTATAGGTCGAATCTACTCTATAATCGAATATTTTTTCTATATCAACCAATTCACTATTAACGGTATCTTCGTAATAGATACGCCATTTGCCCTTTATATTTGGTGCATCGGGATCATCCGGTTCGGAATCCGTTAAACAGCCGATATTGCTCAGAAGAAATAAAGCCCCCAGTATAATAAAAAATCCTGGATAATTCATTTCGGTATCCTTTGTTTATTGATGTAACCCCAAAATTGCATTAGGAAAGACCTCATGCAACAAACTCTAAATCGGGGTAAAACCCAGCAAACTGCAGACTTCTTTAGTATGCTATATAATATAATCAAAAAATTCTCTTTGTTTATATTCAAGCACCATTAATTTTTCATTTTTTATATTTTCTGTTTACTTAAACCTAAGTTGAGCGATGCTATTTACCGCATAGAATCGATCAACTTTAGGTGTGACTGTTCATGTATCATTTAACAAATCAGTTGAAGTACCTGTATTCTAATCTTAATCTTAATCGTAATCGTAATCCTAATCGTACTCATAATCAAATTTTATCCCTGGAACTAAATATGAAAGCT
>CBDVBE010000487.1:0-4307 GCA_965372145.1 uncultured bacterium
CCATTAACACTCATTCGATGTATTCCACCATTATCGGAATAACCCAGATCAAAGGCTGGTGATAATGACCATACTCCCCTACTGTCCATTGTAAAACAAAAGTTCTTCCCGTGATCATCCTGATTACTACCAAGATAATTAAATACCATTCTTCGATATCCCTCCACTACATCAATATGATTTCTGCATAAGGAATATATCATACGTAGTAGATCCAGATAGTCTCTATCATCACGTCGAAATGAAAACCCATCAATCCCTGCATAGGAATGAGTATGAAGTCTTTGACCATCTTCAAGAATATCAAATCTCTGTATCGCAAAATGAGCGTTCCCATTTTTCGAAGATAAAAGAAATGTGTCTGGAATATTGATTCCTGCACTCTTTGCCATTTGACAATAACAATATTCTACTCTTTGCCAAATATCATTTTCCTTGGGTATTTTCAGCAAAACAGGAATCATATTTTCAGTTATTTTGATTTTTGAATATCTTATTTCTGACATGTTTTTTATATTTAAATCAACTAAAAATTTTGGATGTGCACCACCAGCAGAACCACCCAATCGTAGCAATTCTTTTGTAACCTTCTCAACATCTCCAGCATAGATTCCCTGCATTGCCTTTCGCAACTCCGCAAGAGTTACAATTTCTTTTCCTCTTTCAAATTTTTCCGCAGGCTCATAACATAGTGCTCCGATACCGTTTTTACCTACAAAAGCAAGTCTATCAAGAGTTGAAACTTCATGCATTCTTAGTTTTTCAAATTCTGCGTCCTGTACCAGCTTTCCCCAAGCATCGGGAAGACTATCTGCAAACACACCATGAATATCATATTGATCACTATCTCTTTGACAGGTATATGTATCTCTACCAAGAGGCATTTCTTTTGGGGAAATTTCAATGTTTTTACTTAAAAAATCTTCATTAAAAGAAAAGGCATATCTACCCATTTTTTTAGAATAGAATAAACTACCTACCTGAAAAGAATCAACTCCAAAGTCAAGAACTACATTCAATTTATTTTTCATTTACGAGCTCGTTTTCTCTTTTCTGCTTTCTCTAATTGCTCAATTGTCCACCAGGATCTATCCTCGACACACTTCATTAAACTCTCATCCATCTGATAGATGCCCATCAATTTAAGGAAATTTAAAAGACTGATATCACCTTTTTGCTCAAAATGCTGTATTGTACGCAAATTAACTCCTGATTTTTCAGAAGCCTCTTTTTGTGTCATATTAATTACAATACGGCGTTCTTTTAAAACTTTCCGTATCTTCTCAAGGTTTTCAGTGGTAAGTGAATTGAAAAACATATGCGGCCTCCTTAATACTAATATATTGTTATTTACAGAAATTTGCAAGCTTAAATAACAAAATGTTGTTAAATAGTATGTGGATAACGGGGACGGTGGAAGTTTATCAGTTTAGTGCATTGTTGTTTTTTGACAATCTCCCCCGGTCAATTATCATGTTTGATACAGATGGTGAACTGCTATTTTAATACCTCGCGATTTGTATGGTTTTGAAATTATCCTGCCTTTAGCAGATAGTGTTTGTATACAAACATTCTCCTTTACCGGCAGATAAAAATCTACTACAATTTCATTCCCTAAAACAGATACCCTTTTAACCTCAAAGGAAGATGACTTACAATATGAACTTTTCTTTGTGTTTGTACTAATTGTATCTACATCTACTCCAAAGCCGCGGCAATAGTTGCGAAGAAAGCAAAGAAAAGTAAGCAGACACAGGATTTTTTATCGACAGCCGGACTGCTGCATGATATCGGTCGCCTGGTCATTATGCTTGCTCAGGATAAAAAGACCTTTGAGCTTGCCGGTAATTCTCTTGACAAACTGCAGGATGTGATCAAAGACGAACAGGATATAGTGGGTATGAACCACTGTATTATCGGGAGCACTATATGTGAGAAATGGCGTTTGTCTAAACTATTGCAGGAAACGATACAATTGCACCATACTCCGCTGGAAGGTGGGCTTCACGAGGAAGCGTGCTTTGTTTTCCTGGCCCACTTTATCACCTTTGAGGAGGTTTCTGATATGATGCTCGCTTCTACGGTAATGCCGCAGGATAGAATAACAGCGTTGGGTCTTACCCCAAAATCACTGATCGCCGCAAGAAGAGATTACGAAAAAGCATTAAAAAAGTTGAAAGATTGAGTTTGCGTTTAAAAGAGGGTGGCGGTATCAACAAAATAGCCTGTTATTTTTCGAAAAGCTCACGGAGAACTTCTTTCAGCTCCCCTGTACTGTTAGCCCTGAAAATCTTATCGCGTATGGTTGATGCCCCAAGCATCCCTTTAACATACCAGGCAATATGCCTTTTCATCTCCCGTGCTGCCGGTTTTTCTCCCCACTGCTGTATATAAGAATCTAGGTGGATTAATGCAGTTTCGAGTTTTTCTTTTTGTGAAGGGAATACGGGTTCTTCACCGGAAAGCAGTTGTTTGATCTGATTAAAAATCCAGGGATTACCGTAGATACCCCGGCCGACCATAATAGAATCGCAGCCGGTTTGCGTAAACATGTCTATAGCATGGCGTGGTTTGGTTATATCACCGTTGCCAATCACCGGGATGTTCACCGCCTGTTTAACCAGGGTAATCCGTTCCCAGAAAGAGTGGCCGGAAAAGCCCATGGTTTTGGAGCGGGGGTGAAGGGTAATTGCAGCAGCACCACACGCTTCCGCAATTTTTGCCAGCTCAATGTCTATCCAGTCATGTTTATACCAGCCGGAACGGATTTTAACGGTCACCGGTGTTTTTACCGCTTTTACCATATGAGTCAGGATATTCCTAAAAAGCTTCGGGTCTTTCATGAGTGCGGCACCGCCGTTTTTCCTGATAACTTTGGGAACCGGGCAGCCGCTGTTGAGATCGATGAAATCAGGCTGTACATGTTCTTCAACATATTGTGCGGCATAAGCGAGGTGTTTCGGATTGGAGCCGAATAACTGGATACCAATCGGACGTTCTTCTTCCTTGAAGTGGATCAGTGCCGTCGTATTCCCGGCATTATGACGGATGCCTTCAGCACTGACCATCTCGGAGAAAACCATATCAGCACCATGTTTTCGGCACAGTGTCCGAAAAATGGTTTCTGATATCCCGGCCATGGGGGCAAGTATTAATTTCTTTTTAAACAATTCCATTTTTTTTAGGTAAATATGGTTAAAAGATAAAAATGTATTTGCAACCCTGATGAAACTAGAGTAAAATATAGTATGGTTTTATGACGTACTAGTATAAAGGAGCGTACTGTTAATGAGAATTTTTGAAGAAGTAAATTTTGAGAAACTTCCTACGATGTTTGCCGCATGGCCGGGAATGGGTAATGTCGGTATTATTGCCATGGATTATTTACGGACAAAACTTGAGGCAAAGGTTTTTGCGGAGATTGATATGGCCTCATTTTTTATTCCGGATTCTATAATTGTCAAGGATGGCGCCGCGCAGCTTCCTGAAATACCGGGTGCTGTTTTTTACTACCGCAAGGATCCGTGTGCCATCATTTTTGAAAGTAATGCACAGGTTGGCGGCAAAGATGGTATTACCATAATAAAAACAATCTTAAATATAGCGGAGCAGTATCATGTGAAACGTATTTTCACTGCTGCCGCTTTTGCACAGCCCATGAGTCATAAGGCACCATCGAAAGTGTTAAGTGCAGTGAATAATTCCGATGCATTCAAAGATATAGTTAATTATAATGTCACGCCGATGCCTGATGGTTACATTGCCGGCCAGAATGGCCTGCTTCTTGGTGTGGCGGCAACACGGGATATTGATGCCTGCTGTCTTTTAGGAACGATTCCTTCATTTGCCAGTAACCTGTCCTATCCAAAAGCATCACTTGAGATTATAAAGACCTTCGAGGGTATCCTTGACCATTCGCTTAATCATGATGACTTGGAAGAGAGTCTTGAGGTCGTGGATAAACAGCTTGCTGCTATTGAAGACCGGATTAAAGAATATTTTCCTTCGGTTATGGAGAAGGAGGAAGAAGCACCGAATGTCGAGGAGGATGAAGTCCCGCGCTATATAATGGATAAAATCGAACGGCTCTTTGACGAGGTGAAGCTGGATAAGACAAAAGCGAATAAATTAAAAGAGGAGCTGGATCGGTGGAAATTGTATGAGTTGTATGAGCACCGGTTCCTGGGTTTGTTCAAGGATGATAAGGATAGGTTGGATAAGAAGTAACCGTTCTCGGGTTCAGAGTGAACCCCTGAACCCTGAACTTTGATTTTAGATTTTGGATTTTGGATTTTTTCAATCCCCAA